>NZ_JBEXCS010000029.1:0-93189 GCF_040605395.1 Streptomyces sp. NPDC005648
GCTGCGGGTGCGGTGGAACGGGATCAGTGCCCAGACCTGGGGGCTTCCGCTTTGTCCGGTGCGGGGCCGGGTCCGTCGGGTGTGAGGTCTTTCTCACGTGAGCCCTGTCACCGGCGGCCGGTGAGCTCCCTGGCCGGCGCCCCGGGCGAGGGCGGCCGGGGTCACCGAGAACAGCACGGCGAGCACCGCGCACGCCCACGGCGGCGCCGAGCCCGGTCCACGGGACCATGAGCGGGCCGCTCACCGACAGCAGCCCGAGGGCGTACCGCAGCCGAGCGGATCGAGCGCGGTGACCAGCAGCCCGAGCACCGCGCCGACCGCGACCACCGTCAGCGCCTCGGCGCCGACCAGACGCAGCACCTGCCGTCGGGTGGCCCCGGCCAGCCGCAGCACGGCCAGATCGCGGACCCGGTCGGAGGTCGCCATCACCATGGTGTCGGCCACGGAGAGGCCGGTGTAGAGCGGGGCGACACCGAGGACCAGCAGGAAGCCGTAGCGGGTGGTCCGGTCGGTCTTCGGGTGACTCGCCCGCACCCACTGGTCCTTGGTGAGGACGTGCCCGCCGACTGTGCGGACCGCAGGGTGTGACGGGTTTCGGCCAGCGGCTGTACGGTCTGCACGAGTTGATGTTCGTGTCGATGCGCGCGTCGGTGTTCCTGGGTGCGTGCGTACGGATGTGCGGGGGAGGCGGTCGGTGTGACTGAGGGTGTCGCGGGGGCGGACGGACGTCGGGTGCCACGGGTGAGGGGATTCGCCGAGTGGCCCGTGGAGGGGTCGCCCAAGGAAGAGGGCAAGGCGCTGCGCGAGGCGGTCCCCCGCCGTGCGCACGCGGCGCTCGACCTCGACGGCGCGCGGCCCGACGCGGTCGCCGCGATCGAGGAGTCCCACCGGGGCCGTATCCCCGAGCTCACCCCGATAAGGGCGGGCCGGATGGCGGCCACGCCCTTCGCCTTCCTGCGAGGCTCGGCGGGTCTGATGGCGTACGACCTCGCGCGGACGCCGATGACGAGGATCCGCGCGCAGATCTGCGGGGACGCGCATGCCGCGAACTTCGGTCTGTACGGGGACGCGCGCGGCGACCTGGTCATCGATCTGAACGACTTCGACGAGACGGTCAGCGGGCCCTGGGAGTGGGATCTCAAGCGGCTCGCCGCCTCGCTGGTGCTCGCGGGCCGGGAGGCCGGCGCGGACGAGGACCAGTGCCGCAAGGCCGCCTACGACGCGACCGGCGCCTACCGCCGCACCATGCGGCTGCTGGCCAGGCTCCCGGTGCTGGACGCGTGGAACGCGATCGCGGACGAGGAGCTCGTCTCCCACGCCGACGCCCATGATCTGCTCGGCACGCTGGAGCGGGTCTCGGAGAAGGCCCGGGCCAACACCAGCGGGCGCTTCGCGGCGAAGTCGACGGAGGCGACCGAGGAGGGCGGACGCCGCTTCGTCGACGCGGCCCCGGTGCTGCGGCGGGTGGGCGACGAGGAGGCGGCGGCGGTGACCGCGTCCCTGGAGCAGTACGTGGAGACCCTCTCCGAGGACCGGCTCCCGCTGCTGGCCCGGTACGCGGTGCACGACGTGGCGTTCCGGATCGTGGGCACGGGGAGTGTGGGGACGCGCTCGTACGTCGTTCTGCTGCTGGACCACCGGGGCGAACCACTGGTCCTGCAGGTGAAGGAGGCCCGGCCCTCGGCGCTGGTGCCGCACCTGGTGACGGCCGGCTTCGAGGCGCCGGTCGTCGAGCACGAGGGGCGCCGGGTCGTTCTCGGCCAGAAGCGGATGCAGGTCGTCAGCGACATCCTGCTGGGCTGGACCTCGGTGGACGGACGGCCCTTCCAGGTACGGCAGTTCCGCAACCGCAAGGGCAGCGTGGATCCGGCGGCCCTGGCCGCCGACCAGATCGACGACTACGGCCGCATGACCGGTGCGCTGCTGGCCCGCGCCCACTCCCACAGCGCCGACCCGCGGCTGGTCGCCGGGTACTGCGGCAAGAACGAGGAACTGGACGAGTCGATCGCCGACTTCGCGGTGGCGTACGCCGACCGCACCGAGGCGGACCACGCGGACCTGGTGGCGGCTGTACGGGCGGGGAGGGTCGCGGCGGAGACCGGGGTGTGACCCTGGAGGCGGGGGTGTGACCCTGGAGACAAGGGGGACAGGGGGGACAGGGTTGCAGCGGTGTCGGATCGGTGCGGAGCGTCTGCATCGATGCGGAGCGTCTGGATCGGTGAGGAGCGTCTGGTGAAGTACGTCGACCTCGACGGGCGGGACGGGGAGCTGACCGGGGTCGTCGACCCGCGGCCCTATCTGGCGCGGCTGCCGGTGCTGGCGGACCAACTGCCGCCGGGGGCACGGGCGTTCGCGACGGATCCGGCCCACTACGACTTCCACGGCAAGCGGTGTGTGAAGGATCTCAGGCCGCAGGGGGTCCGCCGGACCGGCGACGACGAGATCGAGCTCCGCCTCGGGCACCACTGCTTCAAGCACGACGAGGACCTCCTCGTCCGCTACACCGGTGTCTCCCGCTTCCAGGTGGACGTCCTGGACATCTGCGACGTGAGCGCTCTCGGAGACGTGGTCCTGGACGAGGTGCTCCCGCACGCCGACGGCTGCACACACGAGATCGCCTGCAGACCGGGAACGCTGGTGGTGGCATGCCGGGACCTGGCGGTGGAGTGGGTGGAGGCGGACTGTCCGGGGGCCGGCGCGTAGGGGCGTCCGCCACCGGAGCGCCGGCCCGGCCGGCGGATCAGCCGGAGAGACGGACGGTTCGGCCGGTCCGGTAGGGCGGCCCCGTGGGGGGCTGTGAGTGTCGGGGCGCTCTTCCCGTCGCCCGGCCCGGAGAACTTGCCCGGTCGTGGCCTACGCTGGTCGGGTGACGAGCCCGGAAGCTGAGCAGGGTGGGGTCGCCGGCGAGCCGCAGGCGATGCCCGAAGGTGGTGCGCCGCGACCCGAGGAGCGGCTGGAGCGGGCCGTGCGGGCCGCCGAACAGGCGTTGATCGAGTACGAGATCGCGGTGGAGACCTTCCGGGTCGAGGTCGAGAACTTCTCCCGGCTGCACCACCAGAAGCTCGGCCCGATGTACGCCCGCCTCGACGAGCTGGACGCGCAGATAGCCGAGGCCAGGGCCGCGCGGACCGGTGACCCGGAGGACCTGCGCAAGGCCGAGGAGGCCCGGGCCCGGGTGCTGCCGATGCCCGGCGTCGAGGAGCTGTTCCACGGCTGGATGGACGGCGACGGGCTGTTCCCCGAGGCCGCGGCGATGCTCACCGAACAGCCGGTGCGGCCCCCGCAGCGGGTACGTCCGAGCGACGAGGCCCGCAAGCTCTACCGTGAACTGGCCCGCAAGGCCCACCCCGACCTGGCCCCGGACGACACCGAGCGGGCCCGGCGCGAGGAGTTCATCACCCGGGTCAACGCCGCCTACGCCCGAGGCGACGAGGCGCTGCTGCGGGAGCTGGCCGAGGAGTGGGCCAGGGGTCCGGCACCGGCGGAGCGCGGCCCGAGCCGCAGCGAGGAGCTCTACGCCCGCCTCGAATGGCTCGCCCAGCGCAAGGAACTGCTCACGCTGGTCGCCAAGGAGCTGGAGGAGGGTGCGATCGGCTCGATGCTGCGGCTCGCACCGAACGACCCCGACCGTCTCCTCGAGGAGATCGCCGAACAGCTCCTGGCGGACGTCTCCCAACGCGAACAGGAACTGGCGGAGCTGCTGTCGCGGTAGCGGCGCCGCTGTTCGGCCCCCGGTTCCGTCGGCGTGGGCGTCCGGTAGCGTCGGGGCATGAGTTTCGGAGCTGGTGTGCCCACGGTCGAGGTCTCGGACCTCGAGGACGGCGACTTCCTGCTGGACGTCCGCGAGGACGACGAGTGGCAGGCGGGTCATGCCGAAGGGGCGCTGCACATCCCCATCAGTGATTTCGTGGCCCGCTACGGCGAGCTGACCGAGGCCGCCCCGCAGGACGGCCGCGTCAACGTGATCTGCCGTTCCGGCGGCCGCTCGGCCCAGGTCACGATGTACCTCGTCCAGCAGGGCATCGACGCCGTGAACGTCGACGGCGGGATGCAGGTGTGGGCGGCCGCGGGCCGACCCGTCGTGACGGAGGACGGACAGCCCGGGTTCGTTCTCTAGGATCCGGGGCCGGCTTCGTCCTCCGGGCTCCTCGGGTCGGCCGGAGCGCGCGGTCAGCCCAGGGGATGGGCCGCCAGCAGGTCGCCCAGGGCCTCCTCGTGCGCCGCCGCCGGGCCGAGCGACAGCTCCAGGTGCTTGGCCCAGGCGTGGTAGCGGTGCAGCGGGTACTCCACGTCCGCCCCGAACCCGCCGTGCAGATGCTGTGCGGTCTGCACGATCCGCCGTACGCCCTCCGACGCCCAGATCTTGGCGACCGCGACGTCCCCGGAGGTGGGCAACGCCCCGGGCGCACCGGAGGCGATCCGCCATGCGGCCTGCCAGAGCGTCGCCTCCATCGCCCGCAGGTCGATGTAGCGGTCGGCGGCCTGCACGGCCACCGCCTGGAACGTGGCGATCGGATACCCGAACTGCTCCCGCTTGCCCGCGTACTCACTCGTCATGCCGAGGACCCGCTCACCGAGCCCGAGGGCCAGCGCGCACGCCCCGGTGGTCAGCAGCCCCCGCAGCCATTCCCACGCCCCCTCCGCCTCGATGACCCGGCCGGCCGTGATCCGCGCCGACTCCAACCGCAGCTCGCCGAGCCGCTCGCCGGTGGTGGAGATCTGCTCGGCGAGCACGACTCCCTCGTGGACGCGGGGAACCACGGCGAGGAGCGTCCGCTCCGACGCCGATCGGGCGGGTACGACGACGAAGTCGGCGTTGTGCGCCCACGGCACCGCGGTCTGGACTCCGTCCAGCAGCCAGTCCGCCCCGTCCTGTCGCGCGGTCACCGCGAGTTCGGCCCCGTCGTGACCGCTGCGGCCGTTCGCCGCGACGGTCAGCACCAGCTCCCCGCGCCCCGCCCGCTCCAGCAGCTCCGACCTCAACTCCGCACCGCCATACGCCTGTACGGCGGCCACCGCCGCGCTGCTCTCCAGCAACGGCACCCGCGCCAGCCCCTTCGCCGACTCCCGCAGCACCAGGCACAGCGCGATGACGTCCAGGCCGGCCCCGCCGTGTTCCGGGTCCAGCAGCAGGCTCAGCAGGTCGGCCTCGGCGAGCTTCGCCCACAGCGCTCGGTCGAAGTCCTCGGCGACGGCGCCCGGCAGGAGCGAGGGCGAGGGCACCGTGTCCGGCGCGACCCCGGCGAACACCCCGCGGGCCGCCTCGGCCGCCGCCTGCTGCTCCTCGGTGAAGGTGAAGTCCACGGTCCTGTCCCTCCGGCGGTCCGCTGATCTGACGGACCGTCAAGATAGAACAGGTTCTAGAAGAAGGGAACGGGGCACCGGCACCCGAGCGGGCCGGTCGTGTTCACGGGGCGGTGCCGTTCACCTGTCGAAGTCCGGTCACCTGTTGAGATCCAGTCACCTGTCGAAGTCCAGCTCCACCTTCTCCGTCACCGGATGCGACTGGCACGCCAGCACATAACCGGCCTCCGTCTCCTCCCGCTCCAGCGCGAAGTTGCGGTCCATGCGCACCTCGCCCGCGACCAGGAACGCCCGGCACGTCCCGCACACCCCGCCCTTGCAGGCGTAGGGGGCGTCGGGGCGGTTGCGCAGGACCGTCTCCAGCAGGGACTCGCCGTCCCGCACCGGCCAGGTGCCGCCGCGGCCGTCGAGGCGGGCGGTGACCGCGCTGTGCGCGGGGGCGGCAGCGGCGGCCGGTGGCGGTGCGGCATCCACGTGGAAGATCTCCTCGTGGATGAGGGCGCGCGGCACCCCGAGTCCGCGCAGGCTCCGTTCCGCCCCCTGCACCAGCCCGAGCGGTCCGCACAGGAACCATCCCGCCACCTGTCCCACCGGCAGCAGCGCCGGCAGCAGCTCCGTCAGCCGCTCCTGGTCGAGCCGCCCGGACGGCAGTCCCGCCTGCTGCTCCTCCCGGGACAGGACCGTCACCAGTTGCAGTCGGCCGGGGTAGCGGTCCTTGAGGTCGGCGACCTCCTCCAGGAACATCGTCGAGGCGGCCGTACGGTCGCTGCGGATCAGACAGAAACGCGCCTGCGGTTCCCGCGCGAGCAGCGTCGAGACGATCGACAGGACCGGGGTGATGCCGCTGCCGCCGACGACCGCCGCGAACAGGCCGGGCGCCGGGTCGAGCGTGAAGCGGCCGGCCGGGGTCATGACCTCCAGTCCGTCGCCGACGTCGATCTCCTTGAGCGCGTACGTCGAGAAGGCCCCGCCGTCGACCAGCCGCACCCCGACCCGCAGGGTGCGCGGGCCGTCCGCTCCGGGCGCCGGGGAGCAGATCGAGTACGTGCGCCGGATCTCCGTGCCGTCGACCGTCCGCCGCAGCGCGAGGTGCTGGCCGGGGGTGTGCCGGTACGCCTCGCGGAGTTCCGGCGGGACGGTGAGGGTGAGGGCGACGGAGTCGTCGGTGAGCCGGTCGACCGCCGCCACCCGGAGCGTGTGGAAGCGGGCCATCTACAGCTCCTTGAAGTGGTCGAAGGGTTCACGGCAGTCAAGACAGCGGCGCAGCGCCTTGCACGCGGTGGAGGAGAAGCGGCTGAGCAACTCGGTGTCGGGGGAGCCGCAGTGGGGGCAGTGGACGGGGTCGGAGACGAAGCTCGTCCCCCGGTCGGCGCCCACTTCCTGGCCGGCGCCCGCCTCCGCCACGGCATCCGCGGCCGGGTCCGCCTCTGCCACGGCATCCGTGGCCGGGTCCGCCTCTGCCACGGCATCCGTGGCCGGGTCCGCCTCTGTGCCGACCGTCCGGGTCGGGCCCAGCCGCAGCCCCACCGGCCCGGGGTCCCGCCGCACCCGTGGCGGTGCGATCCCGAACTCCCGCAGCTTGCGCCGCCCTTCGGCCGTGATGTCGTCCGTCGACCAGGCCGGACTCAGCACCGTGCGGACCGCGACCTCGCGCACGCCGTGTGCGTGCAGCGCCCGCTCTATGTCCAGGGACATCGCCTCTATCGCGGGGCAGCCGGTGTACGTCGGGGTCAGCTCCACCTCGGCCGAGTCGCCCTCGCGCACCCGCACCGCCCGCACGACGCCGAGTTCCCGCAGGGTCAGCACCGGCAGTTCGGGGTCGGGGACCGAACCGGCGATGTCGAGGAGCTCCGCCTCCAGCGCGGTGGCCGTCACCATGACGCCCCCGGGTGGCTGCGGTGCAGATGCTGCATCTCGGCGAGCATCCGCCCGAAGGACTCGGTGTGCAGGCCCTGGCGGCCCGCGCCGGCCCTCCACGCGCCGGTCCGCGGTCCCTCGGGGACCGTCAGGGTGGCCCGGCGCAGCACATCGGTGACGGACTCCGTCCAGGCCGTCTCCAGCTCGGCCGGGTCGACGTCCAGCCCGTCCACCGGCTGGAACATCTCGCCGGTGAACCGCCACAGAGCGTCCACCGCCGTCTGCGTCCTCCGGTGGCTGATCTCGGTGCCGTCGCCCAGCCGCAGAGTCCACTGCTCGGCGTGGTCGCGGTGGTAGGCGACCTCCTTGACCGCCTTCGCGGCAAGCCCCGCGAACGGCCCGTCGCCGGCGGCCAGCCGCGCGTACAGCAGGTGCTGGTGGGTGGAGAAGTACAGCTGGCGGGCGATGGTGTGGGCGAAGTCGTCGTTCGGCTGTTCCACCAGCTGGAGGTTGCGGAAGGCGCGCTCCTCGCGCAGATACGCCAGCTCGTCCTCGTCGCCGGCCATGGACAGCAGGACACGTGCCTGACCGAGCAGGTCCAGCGCGATGTTGGCGAGGGCGACCTCCTCCTCCAGCACCGGGGCGTGGCCCGCCCACTCCCCCAGGCGGTGGGAGAGCACCAGGGCGTCGTCGCCGAGGGCGAGGGCGGCGGCGTTCGTGGTCAGGTCGACGGTCACAGGTGCTTCACCCCTTCCGGGATCTCGTAGAAGGTCGGGTGCCGGTACGGCTTGTCGGCGGCCGGCTCGAAGAACGGGTCCTTCTCGTCCGGCGAGGACGCGGTGATCGCCGAGGACGGGACGACCCAGATCGAGACGCCCTCGCCGCGGCGGGTGTACAGGTCGCGGGCGTTGCGCAGGGCGAACTCCGCGTCCGGTGCGTGCAGGCTGCCGGCGTGGGTGTGGGACAGGCCCCGGCGCGAGCGCACGAAGACCTCCCACAGGGGCCAGTCGGTGTTCGTCATGCTCGCGCCGCTCCTGTCTCGCCGGTCCTGTCCGTGTGCTTCCCGGTCGTGTGTTTCCCGGTTGTGTCCGTGTGCTTCGCCGCGTAGGCCGCGGCCGCCTCCCGCACCCAGGCGCCCTCCTCGTGGGCCTGCCTGCGCTGGGTGAGCCGCTGCTCGTTGCACGGTCCGTTGCCCCGGAGGACCTCCTTGAACTCCGTCCAGTCGATCGGGCCGAAGTCGTGGTGCCCCCGCTCCTCGTTCCACCGCAGGTCCGGGTCGGGGAGGGTGAGGCCGAGGGACTCGGCCTGGGGGACGCAGATGTCGACGAAGCGCTGGCGCAGCTCGTCGTTCGAGTGTCGTTTGATCTTCCAGGTCATCGACTGCGCGGAGTGCGCCGACTCGTCGTCGGGCGGGCCGAACATCATCAGGGACGGCCACCACCAGCGGTCCACCGCGTCCTGGGCCATCGCGTGCTGTTCCGGGGTGCCCCGGCTCAGGGCCAGCAACAGTTCGTAGCCCTGGCGCTGGTGGAAGGACTCCTCCTTGCAGATGCGGACCATCGCGCGCGCGTACGGGCCGTAGGAGCAGCGGCACAGCGGGACCTGGTTGGTGATCGCGGCGCCGTCCACCAGCCAGCCGATCGCGCCGACGTCCGCCCAGGTCAGGGTCGGGTAGTTGAAGATCGAGGAGTACTTCTGGCGGCCGGAGTGGAGCTTGTCGAGCAGCTCCTCGCGGCCGGTGCCGAGGGTCTCGGCCGCGCTGTACAGGTACAGGCCGTGTCCGGCCTCGTCCTGGACCTTGGCCATCAGGATCGCCTTGCGGCGCAGGGAGGGCGCGCGGGTGATCCAGTTGGCCTCCGGCTGCATGCCGATGATCTCGGAGTGGGCGTGCTGCGCCATCTGGCGGACCAGCGTCGCGCGGTAGGCGTCCGGCATCCAGTCCCGTGGCTCGATGCGCTCGTCGGCGGCCACGGCGGCGTCGAAGGCACGCTCGTACACCGCGGTGTCGTCCACGTCCTCGGTGCCGTACGTCTGGTGTGCGGCTGCTGTCGCCATGAGGCCCCCTCGACCTGTGTTCTGCCGGAGCTGGCTCCCGACCGATCGTTCGGTTCGTCGATATCCATGGTGGGTCGGGCGCCGTAAGGTGTCAACCGCTGTGGACAACCTGCGGGCATTGCCTGTGGACAACGCGGACAGGGGCTTGCCTCGTGAGCGGGTCTGAGTACCGTTCGCGTTCAGCGAAGTGGGACCGGATCGGGAGACGGGGCGGAATGGACGCGCACGACACAGGCCCGGAGGACGCCGGCGCCGACCCCGAGCCCCGCACCGGTGTCGCCGCCCTCTCCCTGCGCTACCGGATAGGGGCGGCGCTGGCCATCGCGGTCGTCGGCGCCGTCGTCTGTGTGCACGTCGGCATGGTCTTTCTGCATGTCGCGCCGGTGAACACGGTCACCAGGCAGCACGGCGGGGCGATCGACGACTGGATCTACCCGGAGTTCGAACAGAACTGGAAGCTGTTCGCGCCGAACCCGCTCCAGCAAAACATCGCCGTCCAGGTGCGGGCCCAGGTGCGCACCCGGGACGGCGGGACGCGCACCACCGGCTGGTACGACCTGTCCGCCGAAGACGGCCGGGCCATCGACGGCAATCTGCTGCCGAGCCACACCCAGCAGAACGAACTGCGCCGGGCCTTCGACTTCTTCGTCTCCACCCACGACAGCGACAACCGGCCGAGCGGCCTGCGCGGCTCCCTGTCCGAGTCGTATCTGCGGCGCATCGTCGTGCTGCGCCTGGACCGCGACGACGCGGCCGGCGAGGGCGGCTCGATCTCGGGGGTCCAGGTCCGTTCCCGGACCACCAACGTGCCCCCGCCGAAGTGGAGCGGGGAGAAGCTCTCGGACCAGCCCATGTACCGAGTGCTGCCCTGGTGGCCCCTCACGGCCGCCGACACCGACGGAGGCGCCGAGTGAACCGCTTCGCCCTGGCGGTCTCGGCCGGTATCGCCCGTGTCACCGAGTCCGCGCTCGGCCCGTACCAGAGCGCCGTGGTCCGCATCGGCTTCAGCGCGACCTGGCTGCTGTTCCTGCTGCGCGAGTTCCCGCACCGCCAGGAGATGTACGGCCCCGACGCCCCGTGGAGCTGGGGTCTGGCCCGGCAGCTGATCGCGGACAACGGCGCCTTCACCGCCCTGATGTGGACCGACGGCCGGTTCTGGTTCGAGCTCGTCTACGCCCTCGCCGCCCTGACGAGCGTCCTGCTGCTGCTGGGCTGGCGCACCCGCGCCATGTCCGTGCTCTTCATGGTCGGCGTGCTCTCCCTGCAGAACCGCAGCGTCTTCATGGGGGACGGCGGCGACAACGTCCTGCATCTCATGTCCATCTACCTGGTGTTCACCCGGTGCGGTCAGGTCTGGTCGCTGGACGCGCGACGAGCCCGGGGCACGAGCGAGGCACACGCGCGTGGCGAACGCGTGGTGGACCGGGTGGGACCCGCCCTGTGGGGCGTGCTCGGGTTCGCGCTGGTCGCCGTGACGGCCGGGGGCCGCTTCGACGGGACCGACCCGGCCGTGCCGGCGATCCTCTGGCTGATGTGGGTGGCGCAGGGCGTGTGCTGGGTGGTGCGGCACCGGGCGAGGAGCGCCGAGCCGCGGATCCTGCTGGACGTCGTCGCCAACGTCGTCCACAACGGCGCCCTGCTCGTGATCATGACCGAGGCCTGTCTGATCTACGCGACGGCCGGCTGGTACAAGATCCAGGGCTCCCGCTGGCAGGACGGCACCGCGGTCTACTACCCGCTCCACCTGGACTACTTCTCGCCCTGGCCCGCCCTCGCCGACCTGCTGTCCTCCAGCGGCACCATGGTGATGCTGGTGACCTACGGGACCGTGATCGTGCAGGTCGCCTTCCCGTTCACGCTGTTCAACCGGCGGGTCAAGAACGTCCTGCTGGCGGTCATGATGACCGAGCACGCGGTGATCGCCGTGGTCCTGGGGCTGCCGTTCTTCTCCCTGGCGATGATCGCGACGGACGCGGTCTTCCTCCCGACGACGTTCCTGCGCCGCCTGGGCGGCTGGGCGGCACGCGCGCGGGCCCGCGCGCTCGCCCGCGCCGGGCGCTCGGGCCTGCCCGAACCGCGGCCCGCGGAGGACCCCGAGCCGGGCACCGACCCGGTCAGCGCCGAACCCACGCGCACATAGGCTGCACGCCATGACCGACCCCGCCCCCGACCCGCTCAGCACCTGGCGGCGCCTCGCCGACACCACCGTGCTCCTCGACGGCTTCCACGCCCTCAAGCACGCCGTGCGCTTCGGGGCCGAGATCCCGGTCGCGGTCACCGTCGACCGACGGGCTGCGCTGGCCCTCGCCGAAGAGCTCGCGCCCGACGTACGGGAGCCGCTCGCCGCGCTCCTGACGGAGGTCCCGGAGCCGACGTACCGCACCCTGGTGGCGCGCCCGCACCCCACCGCCGTGGCCGCTCTGGCCGTACGACCGCCCCGCGCGGCCAATCTCCAGAAGCTGGCGCACACCCCCCGCACCACCCCGGTCGTGGTCCTCGACAACCCGCGCAACCTCGGCAACGCGGGCGCCGTGATCCGTCTGGCCGCCGGCTTCGGCGCGACCGGCGTGGTCACCACCGGCACCCTCGACCCCTGGCACCCCACGGTCGTGCGCGGCGGCGCGGGCCTGCACTTCGCGACCGCCGTCGAACACCTGGAGGTGGCCGGACTCCCCCCGGGCCCGCTGTTCGCCCTCGACCCCGAGGGCGACGACATCCGGGACATCGCCCTCCCGGACGACGCCGTCCTCGCCTTCGGCTCCGAACGCAGTGGTCTGTCACCCGAACTGCGCGAGCGCACCGACCACCTGGTGGCGTTGCCGATGCGCCCGCAGGTGTCCAGCTACAACCTGGCGACGAGCGTGGCCATGACCCTCTACCACTGGAGCCTGGGGGCGAAGGCGCCCTTCAGGGGGGTGTACTGAGTCCGTCCGAGCTCTCAGGCCTCCGAGCGCACCTCGACGACCCGGAACCGGTTGGCCACGAACGCCCCGTCGCACAGGGCCGAGTTCGCCGCCGGATTCCCCCCGGAGCCGTGGAAGTCCGAGAACGCGGCGGTCTGGTTGACATACACCCCGCCCACCAGGTTCAGCGACAGCTGCGCCGCCTCCTCCAGGCAGACCTCCTCCACCGCCCGCTCGACCTCCTCGTCGGTGGTGTACGCCCCGACCGTCATCGCCCCCTTCTCGCGGACGGTGCGCCGCAGCAGCTCCACCGCGTCCGCCGCCGAGTCGACCGCCACGGCGAACGAGACCGGCCCGAAGCACTCGCTCATGTAGGCGGCCTCGTCGTCCGGCTTGGCCCCGTCGAGCTTCACGATCACCGGAGTGCGCACGACCGCCTTCGGGAACTCCGGATTGCTGATCTCCCTCGACGCGAGGGCGACTTCGCCGAGCCCCGCCGCCGCCTCGAGCCGCGCCTTCACATCCGGGTTGACGATCGCGCCCAGCAGGCCGTTCGCGCGGGCGTCGTCGCCGAGCAGGCCGTCGACGGAGCGGGCGAGGTCCGCCACCACCTCGTCGAAGGTCTTGGGGCCCTCGTCGGTGCGGATGCCGTCCCTGGGGATCAGCAGGTTCTGCGGGGTGGTGCACATCTGGCCGCTGTACAGGGAGAGCGAGAAGGCCAGGTTGGCCAGCATCCCCTTGTAGTCGCCGGCCGACTCCACCAGCACCGTGTTGACGCCGGCCTTCTCCGTGTAGACCTGCGCCTGGCGGGCGTTGGCCTCCAGCCAGTCGCCGAAGGCCGTCGAGCCGGTGTAGTCGATGATCCGGATCTCCGGGCGGGTGGCCAGCGCCTTGGCGATGCCCTCACCGGGGCGCTCGGCGGCCAGCGCGACCAGGTTCGGGTCGAAGCCGGCCTGCTCCAGGACCTCGCGCGCGACCTGCACGGTGAGCGCGAGCGGCAGCACCGCGCGCGGATGCGGCTTCACCAGGACCGCGTTGCCCGTCGCGAGGGAGGCGAACAGGCCCGGATAGCCGTTCCACGTCGGGAAGGTGTTGCAGCCGATCAGCAGCGCGATCCCGCGCGGCACCGGTGTGAACCGCTTGGTGAGCGCCAGCGGGTCGCGCTTGCCCTGCGGCTTGGTCCACTCCGCCGTGTCCGGTGTCCGGACCTGCTCGACGTACGCGTACGCCACCGCTTCCAGGCCCCGGTCCTGGGCGTGCGGGCCGCCCGCCTGGAACGCCATCATGAACGCCTGGCCGGAGGTGTGCATGACCGCGTGCGCGAACTCGTGCGTCCGGTCGCCGATCCGCTTCAGGATCTCCAGGCAGACCACCGCGCGCGCTTCGGCGCCCGCGTCCCGCCAGGCCTTCTGGCCCGCCTTCATGGCGGGCAGCAGCACGTCCACGTCCACGTGCGGGTACTCGACGCCCAACTCGATGCCGTAGGGCGACACCTCGTCGCCCACCCAGTCGTCCGTGCCGGGCTGGCCGAGGTCGAGACGGGTGTTCAGGACGGCGTCGAAGGCGGCCCTGCCCGCCGCCATGTCCAGGCTGCCGTTCTCACCGTAGGCCTTGGGGTGCTCGGGGTGCGGGGACCAGTACGCACGGGTGCGGATCGCTTCCAGCGCCTGGTCGAGGGTGGGCCGGTGTGTGGCGATCAGCTCGTGCGCGGTCAGTTCGGCGGCCATGCGGGACCAACTCCTCGTCTTGTGAACTCTTCGTCGAGCTCATGACCTGGGCAGGACTCTGAACAGAACTCGGGCGTAACAGGGGCGGGAACAGCCGGTCAGAGTTAGAGTAACCGAACGATCGGTCGGGACAAGGGGGTCCGCCGCATCTGTGGAAAACCCCGTGCGGGAGGATCGCGCACATGACAGCACTCGACCTCAGCAGCCCCGTGGCCGTCGTCGGCACCGGCACCATGGGCCAGGGCATCGCCCAGGTCGCGCTGGCCGCCGGCCATCGCGTACGGCTGTACGACGCCGTCCCCGGGCGCGCCCGGGAAGCGGCCGAAGCGATCGGCGCCCGCCTCGACCGGCTCGTGGAGAAGGACCGGCTCACGGCCGGTGACCGGGACGCGGCAAGGGAGCGTCTGCTGCCCGCCGAGGAGCTCGCCGAGCTGGCCGACTGCTCGCTGGTTGCCGAGGCCGTCCTGGAGCGGCTGGACGCCAAGCAGGAGCTGTTCAGGGCCCTGGAGGACGTCGTCGACGAGGACTGTCTGCTCGCCACCAACACCTCGTCCCTGTCGGTGACCGCCATCGGTGGCGCCCTGAGCAACCCCGGCCGCCTCGTCGGCCTGCACTTCTTCAACCCCGCGCCGCTGCTGCCGCTGGTCGAGGTCGTCTCCGGGTTCGCCACCGACGTCACCTCGGCCACGCGCGCGTACGAGATGGCGCGCGCCTGGGGCAAGACCCCGGTCGCCTGCGCCGACACCCCCGGCTTCATCGTCAACCGCATCGCCCGGCCCTTCTACGCCGAGGCCTTCGCGGTCTACGAGGCCCAGGGCGCCGACCCCGCCACCATCGACGCGATCCTGCGCGAGTCGGGCGGCTTCCGGATGGGCGCCTTCGAACTGACCGACCTCATCGGGCAGGACGTCAACGAGTCCGTCACCCGTTCGGTGTGGCAGAGCTTCTTCCAGGACGTGCGCTTCACGCCGTCCCTGGCCCAGCGCCGTCTGGTCGAGTCGGGCCGGCTCGGCCGCAAGAGCGGGCACGGCTGGTACGACTACGCGGACGACGCCGAGCGCGCCGAGCCGCACACCGCGGAAGCCGCCCAGCGGCCCGCGTACGTGGTCGCCGAGGGCGACCTGGGCCCCGCGGCCGAGCTGCTCGCGCTGATCCGCGAGGCGGGCATCCCGGTGCGTGAGGAGGAAGAGGACCACGGCACCCGGCTGGTGCTGCCGGGCGGCGGCCAGCTGGCGCTCGCCGACGGCCAGACCTCCGTGGAGTTCCGGGACGTCGTCTACTTCGACCTCGCGCTGGACTACCGGCGCGCCACCCGAATCGCCCTGTCCGCCTCCCAGGACACCTCGCAGCAGACCCTCTCCGACGCCATCGGCCTCTTCCAGGCGCTCGGCAAGGACGTCAGCGTCATCGGTGACGTGCCCGGCATGATCGTCGCCCGTACGGTCGCCCGCATCGTCGACCTCGCGCACGACGCCGTCGCCAAGGGCGTGGCCACCGAGGAGGACATCGACACGGCGATGCGCCTGGGCGTCAACTACCCGCTCGGCCCCTTCGAGTGGAGCCGCAAGCTCGGCCGGAACTGGGCCTACGCCCTCCTGGACGACCTGCACCTGCGCGACCCCTCCGGACGCTACGCGCCGTCCCTGGCCCTGTACCGGCACGCGTACGCCTCCGACAAGCGGGAGGGCAGCACCTCATGACCACGGCCAAGCGCGACACCTACACCCCGGAGACGCTGCTGTCCGTCGCCGTCCAGGTGTTCAACGAGCGCGGCTACGACGGCACCTCCATGGAGCACCTCTCCAAGGCGGCCGGCATCTCCAAGTCGTCGATCTACCACCATGTGGCCGGCAAGGAGGAACTGCTGCGGCGGGCCGTCAGCCGGGCGCTCGACGGCCTCTTCGGCATCCTCGACGAGGAGCACGCACGCGTGGGGCGCGCCTCGGACCGCCTGGAGTACGTCGTGCGGCGCATGGTGGAGGTGCTGATCGGGGACCTTCCGTACGTCACCCTGCTGCTGCGCGTGCGCGGCAACACGGACACCGAGCGCTGGGCCCTGGAGCGGCGCCGCGACTTCGACCACCGGGTGGCCGAGCTGCTGAAGGCGGCAGCCGCCGAGGGGGACGTACGCGGCGACGTGGAGGTCCGGCTCGCGACCCGGCTGGTCTTCGGGATGATCAACTCGATCGTCGAGTGGTACCGCCCGGACGGGCGCGGGATGAACGAGCGCGAGGTCGCCGACGCGGTGGTGCAGCTGGTCTTCGGAGGCCTGCGCAAGGAGGGCTGACTCAGCCCTGCGGTTCCAGGTCCTCCTCCTCGAACACCAGCAGCGTGCGGGTGCTGAGGACCTCGGGCATGTTCTGCAGCCGGGTGAGGACCAGTTCGCGCAGCGCCTTGTTGTCGGGGGTGTGCACCAGGAGCAGTACGTCGAAATCGCCGCCGACCAGGGCGATGTGCGAGGCGCCGGGCAGCTGCCTGAGCTGTTCGCGGACCGTGCGCCAGGAGTTCTGGACGATCTTCAGGGTGATGTAGGCCGAGGTGCCGTGGCCCGCGCGCTCGTGGTTGACACGGGCGCCGAAGCCGCGGATGACGCCGTCCTCGACGAGGCGGTTGATGCGCGCGTAGGCGTTGGCGCGCGAGACATGCACCCGTTCGGCGACCGACCGTATCGAGGCACGGCCGTCCGCCTGGAGCATCTGGAGGATGTCCAGATCGATGGCGTCGAGGGGACGGGCGGGCGGCAGCGGGGTCGTTTCCTCCGGCCCCTCGGCCATTTGTTCAGGTGCCATGTCCCCCCGCCTCCCTACCATGGACGTACTGCGTTCATTTGAGGCTGTGGAGAACCGTTTGTCCACAGCCTGGAGGTGCCCGTAGCCAAAATGTGCCGACGACCGAACAATCGGTAGGTGGGGCGCATCACACCCGTGGCGTCCCTGAAGCCGCTCCCACGAGGAGGTGCCGTCATGACGGTCATGGAGCAGCGGGGTGCCTACCGGCCATCGCCGCCGCCCGCCTGGCAGCCCCGCACGGACCCCGCGCCGCTGCTGCCCGACACGGAGCCCTACCGCGTCCTCGGCACCGAGCGGGCGGCGAAGGCCGACCCGGCGCTGCTGCGCCGTCTGTACGCCGAGCTGGTCCGCGGCCGCCGCTACAACACGCAGGCCACCGCCCTCACCAAGCAGGGCCGCCTCGCCGTCTACCCCTCCAGCACCGGCCAGGAGGCCTGTGAGGTGGCCGCCGCCCTCGCCCTGGCGGAGCAGGACTGGCTCTTCCCGAGCTACCGCGACACCCTGGCCGCCGTCGCCCGCGGCCTCGACCCCGTCCAGGCGCTCACGCTCCTGCGCGGCGACTGGCACACCGGCTACGACCCGCGCGAGCACCGTGTCGCCCCCCTGTGCACCCCGCTCGCCACCCAGCTCCCGCACGCCGTCGGCCTCGCCCACGCGGCCCGCCTCAAGGGCGACGACGTGGTCGCCCTCGCCATGGTCGGCGACGGCGGCACCAGCGAGGGCGACTTCCACGAGGCGCTCAACTTCGCCGCCGTCTGGCAGGCCCCGGTCGTCTTCCTGGTCCAGAACAACGGCTTCGCCATCTCCGTCCCGCTCGCCAAGCAGACCGCGGCGCCGTCGCTGGCCCACAAGGCCGTCGGCTACGGCATGCCCGGCCGCCTGGTCGACGGCAACGACGCGGCCGCCGTGCACGAGGTCCTCGCCGCCGCCGTACGGTGCGCGCGCGAGGGCGGCGGTCCCACCCTGGTCGAGGCGATCACCTACCGCATCGACGCCCACACCAACGCCGACGACGCGACCCGCTACCGAGGTGACACCGAGGTCGAGGCCTGGCGCGCGCACGACCCGATCGCGCTCCTCGAACACGAGCTGACCGATCGCGGCCTCATCGACGAGAACGGCGTACGCCACGCGCGCGAGGCCGCCGAGACCATGGCCGCCGACCTGCGCGAGCGCATGAACCAGGACCCCGCGCTCGACCCGGCGGACCTGTTCGCCCATGTCTACGCCGAACCGACCCCGCAACTGCGCGAGCAGCAGGCCCTGTTGCAGGCCGAGCTGGCGGCGGAAGAGGAAGGGGCGCACTGATGACCACCGTCGCCGTCAAGCCGGCCACCATGGCGCAGGCCCTCACGCGCGCACTGCGCGACGCCATGGCCGCCGACCCCACCGTCCATGTCATGGGCGAGGACGTCGGCACCCTCGGCGGCGTCTTCCGCGTCACCGACGGTCTCGCCGAGGAGTTCGGCGAGGAGCGCTGCACCGACACCCCGCTCGCCGAGGCCGGCATCCTCGGCACGGCGGTCGGTATGGCGATGTACGGGCTGCGGCCGGTCGTGGAGATGCAGTTCGACGCGTTCGCGTACCCGGCCTTCGAGCAGCTGATCAGCCATGTCTCCCGGATGCGCAACCGCACCCGCGGGGCGATGCCCCTCCCGATCACCATCCGCGTCCCCTACGGCGGCGGAATCGGCGGCGTCGAGCACCACAGCGACTCCTCCGAGGCGTTCTACATGGCGACCCCGGGGCTCCATGTCGTCACCCCGGCCACCGTCGCCGACGCCTACGGCCTGCTGCGCGCCGCGATCGCCTCCGACGACCCGGTCGTCTTCCTCGAACCCAAGCGCCTGTACTGGTCGAAGGACTCCTGGAACCCCGAGCACCCGACGGACGTGGAACCGATAGGCCGCGCCGTGGTGCGGCGCCCCGGCCGCAGCGCCACCCTCATCACCTACGGCCCGTCGCTCCCGGTCTGCCTCCAGGCCGCCGAGGCGGCACAGGCCGAGGGCTGGGACCTCGAAGTCGTCGACCTGCGCTCCCTGGTGCCCTTCGACGACGAGACGGTCACGGCCTCCGTACGGCGGACCGGGCGCGCGGTCGTCGTCCACGAGTCGGGCTCCTACGGCGGACCGGGCGGGGAGATCGCGGCCCGGGTCACCGAGCGCTGCTTCCACCACCTGGAGGCGCCGGTGCTGCGGGTGGCCGGGTTCGACATCCCGTATCCGCCGCCCATGCTGGAGCGTCACCACCTGCCCGGCGTGGACCGGATCCTGGACGCCGTCGGGCGTCTGCAGTGGGAGGCCGAGAACTGATGGCACAGGTGCTGGAGTTCAAGCTCCCCGACCTCGGCGAAGGGCTCACCGAGGCGGAGATCGTGCGCTGGCTGGTCCAGGTCGGCGACGTGGTCGCCATCGACCAGCCCGTCGTCGAGGTCGAGACCGCCAAGGCGATGGTCGAGGTGCCCTGCCCCTACGGCGGTGTGGTCACGGCCCGTTTCGGCGAGGAGGGCGCGGAACTGCCCGTCGGGGCACCCCTGTTGACGGTCGCGGTGGGCCCGCGGCTCTCCGACGGGGAGCCCGAGGGCTCCGGGAACGTACTGGTGGGCTACGGCACGGGAGCGCCTCCGGCCCGCAGGCGGCGCGTGCGGCCGACCGGGCCGACCGGGTCGCCGAAGCGGAACGGCGCCCCCACCGCGACGCTCACCGAAGGGGTGGCCGACGGACCCGTCCCGGTGATCTCCCCCCTCGTACGCCGTCTGGCCCGTGTGAACGGCCTGGACCTGCGGCAGTTGACCGGTTCCGGACCCGATGGGCTGATCCTGCGGGCGGACGTCGAGCACGCGCTGAGCGCCACCGCCGCGCGGGCATCGCTGTCGGCACCGGCGCCGACACCGTCACCGGTCGCCGTCGCGGAGACCGCAGCATCACCCGCCCCCGTCGCCCTCGCAGGGACCCGTGTGCCCCTCAAGGGCATCCGCGGCGCCGTCGCCGACAAGCTCTCCCGCAGTCGGCACGAGATACCCGACGCGACCTGCTGGGTGGACGCGGACGCGACGGAGCTGATGCGCGCGCGGACGGCCATGAACGCGGCCGGCGGCCCGAAGATCTCCCTGCTCGCCCTCCTGGCGAGGATCTCCACCGCCGCCCTCGCCCGTTTCCCGGAGCTCAACTCCACGGTCGACATGGCGGCCAGGGAGGTCGTCCAGTTCGACCACGTCCACCTCGGCTTCGCCGCGCAGACCGGACGGGGGCTGGTCGTACCGGTCGTGAAGGACGCCCACGCCCGCGACGCGGAGTCGCTGACCGCGGAGTTCGCCCGGCTGACCGAGGCGGCCCGGGCCGGAAGCCTCACGCCCGGGGAACTCACCGGCGGGACCTTCACGTTGAACAACTACGGAGTGTTCGGCGTCGACGGCTCCACGCCGATCATCAACCACCCCGAGGCGGCCATGCTCGGCGTCGGCCGCATCGTCCCCAAGCCGTGGGTGCACGAGGGCGAGCTGGCGGTGCGGCAGGTCGTCCAGCTGTCGCTCACCTTCGACCACCGGGTGTGCGACGGCGGGACCGCCGGGGGCTTCCTGCGGTACGTGGCGGACTGCGTGGAACAGCCGGCGGTGCTGCTGCGGACCCTGTGACGGCACCTCCTCGCGCCGCGCAGGCCCTCCGTGCGGCGCCGTCCGCGGTGTCCGCCCGTTCCCCTGTGATCGTGGGGCCCCGCATACTCGTGGGGTGACCTCGTACGAGCCCGCGGGCACCTTCGGCAGCGACCCGGCCTACGACGCCGTCGTCCTCGCCGGAGGCGCCGCCCGGCGGCTCGGCGGCGCCGACAAGCCCGGGGTGCGGATCGGCGGGCGGGCCCTGCTCGACCGGGTCCTCGCGGCCTGCGCCGACGCGCGCACGACCGTGGTCGTCGCCGATGAACGCCCCACCGCCCGGGCCGTGCTGTGGGCCCGTGAGGACCCGCCCGGCGGCGGTCCGCTGGCAGCGCTCGACGCCGGGCTGCGCCGCACCGAGGCGGAGGGTGTCGTCGTCCTCTCGGCGGACCTGCCGTTCCTCGAAGCGGCGACCGTACGGAACCTGCGCGAGACCCTGCGCACGAGCGGGGCGGACGGCGTCCTGCTCACCGACGCCGACGGCCGTGACCAGCCCCTCGTGGCCGCGTACCGCAGGGACGCGGTGCGCCGTGGGCTGGCCGCCCTCACCGTGGAACACGGCACCCTCACCGGCCTTCCCCTCCGCCGGCTCACCGCCGCCCTCCACCTCACCCGCGTCCCCGACCCCGTCGCCTCCTTCGACTGCGACACCTGGGACGACATCGCCACCGCCAGGGCACGTATCAGGGAGCATGGGCACGTGTTGGATGAATGGATTTCCGCAGTCAAGGACGAACTGGGCATCGACCTCGACGTCGACACCGGGGTGCTGCTCGACCTCGCCCGCGACGCCGCGCACGGTGTGGCCAGGCCCGCGGCGCCGCTGACCACCTTCCTCGTCGGTTATGCGGCCGGACGCGCCGGCGGCGGCCCCGAAGCCGTCGCCGAGGCCGCCCGCAAGGCCGTCGCCCTCGCTCTGCGCTGGGAGCGGGAGAACGCCGAAGAGGCCAAGCCCGACGCGGACGCCGGATGACCGCCCGCTCCGCCCGGACCGGCGAGGACGCCGAGGACCTCGACGTCGAGGAGGTGCTCGCCCTCGTGAACGACCACAGCGGACGCGGCCAGGCGGACCGGCCCGGCGACTCCGCCTCCGTACCCCCGCCCGCCGCGCACGGCGACCCCGCCGCCCCCCACAAGGCCGACGCCCACCACCGCGCCACCCCCTGGCCCGAGGCCCGCGCGATCGCCGCCCGAGCCGCCCGGGGCAGCCGCCGCGCCGCCGTCTCGATGCCCCTCGACACCGCCCTCGGCCTCACCCTCGCCGCACCCCTGGCCGCCCTCACCGACCTGCCGTCCTTCGACACCTCGGCGATGGACGGCTGGGCGGTCGCCGGCCCGGGCCCCTGGGACGTACGGGACGAGGGAGTGCTGGCCGGCCACGCCGAGCCACGGCCGCTCACCGACGGCGAGGCCGTCAGGATCGCCACCGGCGCCCGTATCCCACCGGACACCACCGCCGTCCTGCGCACCGAACACGGCCGGATCGACGCCCAGGGCCGGCTGCACGCCACCCGCGACATGCAGCACGGCCAGGACATCCGCCCCCGAGGACAGGAGTGCCGCTCCGGCGACCAACTGCTTCCCCTCGGCACCCTCGTCACCCCGGCCGTCCTGGGTCTCGCCGCGGCCGCCGGCTACGACACCCTCGCCGCCGTCCCCCGCCCCCGCGTCGAAGTCCTGGTCCTGGGCGACGAGCTGCTCACCGAGGGCCGCCCGCGCGACGGCCTGATCCGGGACGCGCTCGGCCCGATGCTGCCGCCGTGGCTGCGCGCGCTGGGCGCCGAGGTCACCGCCGTCCGCAGACTCGGCGACGACGCGAAGGCACTGCACAGGGCGATCACCACATCCACCGCCGACCTGATCGTCACCACCGGCGGTACCGCCTCCGGACCCGTCGACCATGTCCATCCCACCCTGAAGGCCATCGGCGCTGAACTCCTCGTCGACGGTGTCAAGGTGCGCCCCGGTCATCCCATGCTGCTGGCCCGCACCCAGGAGAACCAGCACCTCGTGGGCCTGCCCGGCAACCCACTCGCCGCCGTCTCCGGCCTGCTCACGCTCGCCGAGCCGCTGCTGCGCACCCTCGCCGCCCACCCCGCGCCGGAGCCGTACGAGCTGCCCTTGACGGACGAGGCGCACGGGCACCCGTACGACACCCGGCTCATCCCCGTCGTACTGCGCGGCGACCAGGCCGTGGCGCTGCACTACAACGGGCCGGCGATGCTGCGCGGTATCGCGGCGGCCGACGCGCTCGCCGTCGTCCCCCCGGGCGGAGCACGCGCCGGTCAGGAGCTCGAACTCCTCGATCTGCCCTGGGCCTCCGCGGGGATCGAGGTGTGTTTCACGTGAAACATCCGGGGGATCCCGTCTCAGGGGCCGGGTACGGCGCGCTGGACGGTGATCAGGCGGTCTCCGGCCTTGAGGGTCCGGGCCTCGGGTTCGGCATAGGCCAGGACGTCATTGCCCCGTACGACGGCCACGACCAGGTCGGCACTGAGGCGAGGGGAACGGCCCACCTCGTCCTTGGTCACGGGGCGTTCGATGAGATCGAAGCCGCTGCCGTAGGTCATGAGGTCTTCCAGGGTGTTGGCCGCGTGCGGGCTGGCCATGGACACACCCAGCAGCCGCCCGGCTGAGCTGGAACTCGTGATCACCGTGGTCGCCCCGCTCTGCTTCAGGAGCGGGGCGTTCTCGTCCTCGCGGATCGCGACCGCGATGGATGCCTGCTTGTTCAGCTGGCGGGCGGTGAGCGTGACCAGGGTGGCGGTGTCGTCGCGCTGAGGCGCGATGATCACCTGCGCCGCGCTCTGCACCTCCGCCTTGCGCAGGGTGTCGCTGCGGGTGGCGTCCCCGTGCACCGCCACCAGTCCGTCGTCGCCGGCGGCGTCCACCGCCTTGCGGTGTGGATCGACGACCACGATGCGGTCCTTGCTCGTGCCCTGCCCCAGCAGTGTCCGAACAGCGTGCCGCCCCTTGGTCCCGTAGCCGACCACGACGACGTGGTCCCGGATTCCGGATCGCCAGCGATGGATGCGGACCTGCTGGCGGGTGCGCTCGGTGAGGACTTCGAGCGTGGTGCCGACCAGGATGATCAGGAAGAGGACGCGCAGGGGCGTGATGACGAGGATGTTGGTGAGCCGGGCGCCGTGGCCGACCGGGGTGATGTCGCCGTAGCCGGTGGTGGAGAGGGTCACGGTGGCGTAGTACGCCGCGTCGAGGAGATCGACGGAGCCGTCGGCGTTGTCGCGGTAGCCGTCGTGATCGGCGTAGACGATCAGCGTGGTCACGGCGAGCACCAGCAGGCCCAGGGCCAGGCGTCTGAGGACCTGTTGCAGCGGAGGCGTGGCGCTCAGCACCGGCATGGTGATCGCGCGACCGGCTTCGGCGTCGTCTCGTGCCTCGGCACGCGAGCGGTACCAGAGGGACCGAAGAATGGAGAACTTCCCGCCCTTGAGCGGTGGTTCCCTGTCGCTCCGCATGGTGTGCTCCCTGTGGGGGTGATCCAGACCGTCGCCACGATGGTGCCGGAAGAACACGAACTGGTGGAGCAGCCCGAGAGGCCGACATGGGTCCCTCGGTAGGGTGCTCGCAACAAAACGCTGGAGGTCCGCCTTGCGGGATCACACCGTCGTCGTCGGGTTCGGGACCAAGGGACGTTCGGCGATCCAGACGGTCTGTGCGACCGGGCTGAAGAAGGAGCAGGTCGTCGTGGTCGACCCCAGCTCCAAGGTGGTCGACGCGGCGACCGCCGAGGGCTACGCCGGGGTCTTGGGCGACGCCACCCGCAGTGAGGTGCTGAAGCGGGCCGAGGTGCAGCGGGCGCGGCAGATCATCGTCGCGACCCAGCGCGACGACACCGCGGTACTGGTGACGTTGACGGCCCGCCAGCTCAACCCCGGCGCGAAGATCGTGGCCGCCGTCCGCGAGGAGGAGAACGCGCCGCTGCTCCAGCAGTCCGGCGCCGACGCCGTCATCACCAGCGCCAGCGCGGCGGGACGGCTGCTCGGGCTGTCCGTGCTCAGCCCCGCCGCCGGCCTGGTGATGGAGGACCTCATCCAGCAGGGCAGCGGGCTCGACATCATCGAACGGCCGGTGGTGAAGGCCGAGGTGGGCCGGCCGCCGAGGGAGACCGACGACCTGGTGG
Source organism: Streptomyces sp. NPDC005648 (assembly GCF_040605395.1). Classification (NCBI taxonomy): domain Bacteria; kingdom Bacillati; phylum Actinomycetota; class Actinomycetes; order Kitasatosporales; family Streptomycetaceae; genus Streptomyces; species Streptomyces sp. NPDC005648. Next base: position 24,432 of record NZ_JBEXCS010000029.1, read on the forward strand.
TGAGCGTCGTACGCGGGCACCGGGTGCTCGGATACGACGATCCGGCCGTCGGCACCCTTCAGTTGACGGACCGTCTGATCACCATCGTTCTGGTGCCGCCGGGGCCGCGGACCGCGCCCGAAGTCCGGCCGCTGCGGCGGGACTGACGGCGGAACGGGCCGGGGCGGCCGGCCAACAGGTCGGACGGGGGCGGGCCGGGGACCGAGGAGTAGCGTCGGGCCCATGCATGCGATCACGATTCCCGAACCTGGTGGACCCGAGGCCCTGGTGTGGGACGAGGTCCCCGATCCCGTGGCCGGCGAGGGCGAGGTGCTGGTCGAGGTGGTGGCCAGCGCGGTCAACCGGGCCGACATCCTGCAACGGCAGGGCTTCTACGATCCTCCGCCGGGCGCGTCCGCCTATCCCGGTCTCGAGTGCGCCGGGCGTATCGCCGAGATTGGGCCCGGGGTCTCCGGGTGGGCGGTCGGCGACGAGGTGTGCGCGCTGCTGGCGGGAGGCGGGTACGCCGAGAAGGTCGCCGTGCCCGGGGGGCAGCTGCTGCCCGTGCCCGAGGGCCTCGACCTGCGGCAGGCGGCCGCGCTGCCCGAGGTGGCCTGCACGGTCTGGTCGAACGTCTTCATGGTCTCCCATCTGCGGCCCGGCGAGACGCTGCTGGTGCACGGCGGGTCCAGCGGGATCGGCACCATGGCGATCCAGCTGGCCAAGGCCGTCGGGGCGAAGGTCGCCGTGACCGCGGGCACCAAGGAGAAGCTGGACTACTGCGCCGAACTTGGCGCCGACATCCTCATCAACTACAAGGAGCAGGACTTCGTCGAGGAGGTCGGGCGCGCCACCGGCGGTGCGGGCGCGGACGTCATCCTCGACAACATGGGGGCCAAGTACCTCGACCGCAACGTCCGGACTCTCGCCGTCAACGGGCGCCTCGCCATCATCGGTTTGCAGGGCGGCATCAAGGGCGAGCTGAACATCGCCACGCTCCTCGGCAAGCGCGCCGCCATCAGCGCGACCTCGCTGCGAGCCCGGCCGCTCGGCGAGAAGGCGGCGATCGTGGCGGCCGTACGGGAGCATGTGTGGCCCCTGCTGGCAGGCGGCCACGTCCGTCCGGTCGTCGACCGTGAGTTCCCGATGCCCGAGGCGGCTGCCGCGCACCGGGTGGTGGAGGAGAGCGGCCACGTGGGCAAGGTGCTGCTGTTCGTGCCGTAGGGCCCGACGGGCCGCCCTGCAGGGGGTGGGGCTAGCCTCGCCGCAGTCGTAGTCCGATGAAGGCGAGGCCCAGGCCGAGGCCGATCAGGACCAGGCCGCTGCCCAGGGGGAGGATCCGCAGAACGGGTTCGGCGGGGGTTCCCGCTCGGGCGACGGTCTGGCCCGCAGGCCCGACCGGGTCCGTCGGAGCGGCCGGCGTGGCCTGGGCCGAGTCGACCGCGTCCGGGCTCTCGGCCGCGCCGCCGTCGTCCTGCGGGTAGGTAGCGTCCTCGTCGCCCTCCGCCTGTTCACTGCCCCCGTCCGTCGCCGTGGCCGTCGGTTCGTCCGGCCGCCCGGGGCGCTCCCGCCCCTCCCCGGCCACGCTCCCGGCCCGCGAGGGCGCACCGGGGGAGGCGGAGCCGGAGGGGCCGGGCGCGGGACTCAGACCGGCCGTCGCCGCCGACCCGGCGCCGCGCGTCGCCACCGTTGGCCTCACTGGCACCAGTGGCACCAGTGGCACCACTGAGGGCGAGGCGACGGCCGCGCGCGGGAGCGGGGAACCCGGTGCTGCGGTCACCCCGTACACGAAGGTCCGCACCTGCGCCGGGCCACTTTGGCGTGCTGTGCCGGCCCGGTGGGCTGTCGCGGCCTCCGTATGCGCCGTGCCCGCCTGGTGTGCCACCGCCGCCGCGTAGGAGGGGACAGCCCCGTACAGCGGCCCGAGGGCGCCCAGCCCAAGGCACACCGTCGCCGCCAGGCCCGTGGCCCCCGCTCTGCGCACGCATTCAGTCACGCCCCCAGCGTCACGCCGCTCCGGGGAGTCGGCACCCGGAGTTCCGCCGAATGCCCCGGAAGCACTGCACAATCCGGTTATGTCGATACGCCACGGCCTGCTGGTGCTCCTGGAACGCGGCCCCCGTTACGGCTCACGCCTGCGTACCGAGTTCGAGGCGCGGACCGGTGGGACCTGGCCGTTGAACATCGGGCAGGTCTACACGACCCTCGGCCGGCTGGAGCGGGACGGGATGGTCGTGCAGGACGGGGAGGACGAGGCGGGACGGGTGCTGTACTCCCTCACCGAGGCGGGCCGGGCCGAACTGCGGGCCTGGTTCGCGCGGCCCGTGGAGCGGGCCAGTCCACCGCGCGACGAACTGGCGATCAAGCTGGCCCTGGCGGTCGGGGTGTCCGGCGTCGACGTACGCAGGGTCGTCGAAGCCCAGCGCCGGCACGTGGCGGACGCGCTGCACGAGCACGTACGGCGGCGGGCGCAGGCGCTGGCCGAGGCGCCGGGGCATCCGGACGAGGTCGCGCGGCTGCTGGTCCTGGAACAGCTGATCTGCCACGCCGAGGCGGAGATCCGCTGGCTCGACCACTGCGAGGCCCGCCTTCTGCGCCTCACCATCACCCGGCCGGAGTGACAGCCTCCCCACCGTCCCCGTCCCCGCCTCCGCTCCCGTTCCCGCCCCCTCCCCGTCCATCCGGACTTCCGCTCTTCACGAACGGAATCTTCTGCCCCCAAACGGTGGATCACCCTTCACGGGGGGCACCACGGTGATGAGATGCACGGGTGCGAGAGAATGGCGGCATGGAGATGCCGAGGAACGAACGGTCGCCGGAGAATCCCCAGATCCTGGTCGTGGGCCAGGACGGCATGGCGATTGGCGGCGTAGGCGGCGACGAGGACTCCCGCGAGATTCCGGTGACGGAGCAGGTCGAGCAGCCGGCGAAGGTGATGCGGATCGGCAGCATGATCAAGCAGCTCCTCGAGGAGGTGCGCGCCGCTCCTCTGGACGAGGCCAGCCGCGCCCGCCTCAAGGAGATCCACCGCAGCTCGGTGAAGGAGCTCGAGGACGGCCTGTCGCCGCAGCTGGTCGAGGAGCTGGAGCGCCTGTCGCTGCCCTTCACCGACGAGGGCACTCCGAGCGACGCCGAACTGCGCATCGCGCAGGCCCAGTTGGTCGGCTGGCTCGAGGGTCTCTTCCATGGGATCCAGACCACGCTGTTCGCGCAGCAGATGGCCGCGCGGGCGCAGCTGGAGCAGATGCGCCGAGCCCTTCCGCCCGGCGTCGGCGGTCACGAGCCCGGCGAGGACGGACATGCCACGGGCCGTTCGGGCGGTCCGTACCTCTAAGGCACACACACCCACAAACGCATAAACGCTTACACACATACAGGGAAGCCGCATACACGGCAAAGGGCCCCGCAGCCTCTCCGCTGCCGGGCCCTTCGGCTGTCTTCACTCGGTCCGCTCGGTCCGCTCGGCCCGCTCCGGCCCCTCAGGAAGGGTTGCCCGTCGACACCTGGAGTGTGATCACCACGTTGTCCGGGGCGGCGTCCGAACCGGCCTCGGGGCTCTGCTCTATCACCGCGCCCTGGCCGTAGGTGTTCTCGTCGTAGTCCTCGGTCTTCACCGTCCAGCCCGCGGCATCGGCGCAGTCCTTGACCGAGTCGATGTACTTGAACCGGAAGTCGGGCACCTGGATCTTGTTCTCGTCGGTGTACGACTCGTTCGGCTCCGTGCACTCCGTCGAGTCCATCTTCTTCGACGTGTCGGGCCCCCGCCAGCCCGCCACATGCGTGCCGGAGGTGGTCGCCTCGGACGTGACGTCACTGCTGCTGCCGCCGCTTCCGCTGCTGCCCCGGCTGTTGCTGTTGCCGCTGTTGAAGAGCAGGGCCGCCAGCAGGGCCGTGACGGCGATGATGCCGACGATGACGGAGATCACGATCACCGGCTTGTTGCTCTTGTCGCCGCCCGAGGGCACGGCCGTCACCGGCTGCGGGACCATGTTGTACGGCGGCGGGGTCTGCGCCTGCTGGGGGAAGGGCGGCGGGGTCTGGTAGCCGCCCTGCTGCGGGTAGCCGTAGGAGGCGGAGGGAGCGGGGCCGGGGGCCGGAGTGCCGTACGGGTTCGGGGTCGGGACGGGCTGGTACGGCTGGTGGACCGGGGCCGGCGGCGGGGTCGCGGGGCTGACCGGCGGGAACACCGCCGCGCCGACGCCCGCGCCGCTCTGCGCGGGTGCGCTCGGCACGATGCTGGGCGGGGCGGCCTGGAAGGAGGCGGCCACACGCAGACACTCGTCGCGCATGGCCACCGCGTTCGGGAAGCGCTCGTTCGGGTTCTTCTTCAGCGCGCGGGCGACCAGCGCGTCCACCCCGGGCGGCAGCGAGCGGTTGATCGAGGAGGGCGCGACCGGCTCCTCCTGCACATGCGCGTAGGCGATCGCGAGCGGCGAGTCCGCGTCGAACGGCAGCCGCCCGGTGACCAGTTGGAACAGCATGACGCCGACCGAGTAAAGGTCGGAGCGGGCGTCCACACCACGGCCGAGGGCCTGCTCGGGCGAGAGGTACTGCGGGGTGCCGACGACCATGCCGGTCTGCGTCATGGACGTGACACCCGACTGCATGGCGCGGGCGATGCCGAAGTCCATCACCTTGACCACGTCGCGCTTGGTCACCATCACGTTGCCCGGCTTGATGTCCCGGTGGACCAGCCCCATCTCATGGCTGATCTCCAGCGCGGCCAGCACGTCCGCGGTGACCTTCAGCGCCTTGTCGGCGGGCATCGCGCCGAACTGCCGTACGTCCGAGTCGAGCACGGAGCCGAGCGGGCGGCCCTCGACGTACTCCATGACGATGTACGGCGTCGTCGCCGCGCCGACGGTGTCCTCGCCGGTGTCGAAGACCGAGACGATATTGGTGTGCGTGAGCTTGGCCACGGCCTGCGCCTCGCGGCGGAAGCGCTCGCGGAAGGCCGGCTCCCGGCCGAGCTCGGTGTGCAGGGTCTTGATCGCGACCTGCCGGTCCAGCACCGAGTCGTAGGCGAGATGCACGGAGGCCATGCCGCCCTGGCCGAGCAAGTCGCGCAGTTGATAGCGGCCGCCGGCGAGCGACTGCCCGGCGTACTGGCCCTGCGCGCCGTCCTGGCTCATCTGTCCGCGTCCCCCATCGGCCTTCCGGCGCCGGCCGTGTTGTTGATCGAATGGCTCATTCCCGGCCAAGTCTGCCCGAGGCCACTGACACGTCAAGCGCGGTGCCCGTTCCGTGACCGTACGCGAAAGAAGCGTCGCGCGAGCGTTACAGAGGCTGTACGGGCGGTACACAGAATTTGCACGATGGCATCGGGTGACGGTTTGATGGCCGGTCCGTCTCATGCCGGTTCCGGCCCCCTTCTCGGACCGGCGGCATGCGTTGAGGCTGTAGCGTGGCCGACGGAGACCGTGACAACACCGCGCGCACCGCGGGCAGAAACGACGGCGAGGACCGATGGCACAGCAGCAGCGCGCTCAGGGCCCGTCCGACCCCGAGGCGACTGGCGGCGGTATGTCAGACGCGCCGGAGCTGTGGGGTAACGGCGGGCTGGTCGGCGACGGCCGATATCGGCTGACCCACAGACTCGGCCGGGGCGGCATGGCGGAGGTGTTCGCCGCGGAGGACGTGCGCCTCGGGCGCACCGTCGCCGTCAAACTGCTGCGCGCCGACCTCGCCGAGGACCCTGTCTCCAAGGCACGCTTCACGCGCGAGGCCCAGTCGGTGGCCGGCCTCAACCACCACGCGATCGTCGCCGTGTACGACTCCGGCGAGGACACGGTGCCGGGCGGCTACGGCGCGGGGGGCGCCCAGAGCGTCCCGTACATCGTCATGGAGATCGTCGAGGGGCGGACCATCCGCGACCTCCTGATCAACGCCGAGGCGCCGGGCCCCGAGCAGGCCCTGATCATCGTCTCCGGGGTCCTGGAGGCGCTCGCCTACTCGCACCAGCACGGCATCGTGCACCGCGACATCAAGCCGGCGAACGTCATCATCACGCACACCGGCGCGGTGAAGGTGATGGACTTCGGCATCGCGCGTGCCCTGCACGGCGCGCAGTCGACGATGACGCAGACCGGCATGGTCATGGGTACCCCGCAGTACCTCTCCCCGGAGCAGGCCCTCGGCAAGGCCGTCGACCACCGCTCCGACCTGTACGCGACGGGCTGCCTCCTCTACGAACTCCTCGCCCTCAGGCCCCCGTTCGTCGGCGAGACCCCGCTGTCGGTGGTCTACCAGCACGTCCAGGACACCCCGGTCCCGCCGTCGCAGATCTCGCACGGCGAGGCCCCGCCGGAGCTCGACGGCCTGGTCATGCGCTCCCTCGCCAAGGAGCCGGACGACCGCTTCCAGACCGCCGAGGAGATGCGCGGCCTGGTCCAGTACGGCCTGCAGATGCTCTACGACCAGGGCGGGCACACCGGCACCTGGAACACCGGCCCGGTCGACATGCACGACGGCCGCTCCACTCCGGCCGGGGGCTTCGCCGGCACGACCGTGATGCCCCACCCGGCCGACCCCGCCTCGGGCACCACGCAGATCCCGCAGCAGATCCTGCCCCAGGGCTACGGCGGCGGGGACGACGGCGGCTTCGAGGGCCACGGCAACCGGGGCAGCGGCCGCGGCAAGCTGTGGATCCTGGCCGTCCTCGCGGTGGTCGCCATCGCCGCGGGTGTCGCGCTGGCCCTGCAGAACAAGGGCGGTTCGGGCGGCGATCCGGGCACCACCCAGTCGCCGACGACCTCCCAGACCACCAAGGACGACACGGCCACCGAGTCGCCCACCGACACGTCGACGGACCAGCCGACGGACACCTCCACGGACGACTCCACCGGCTCGGGCTCCGGGAACTACACGCCGTCCTCGACGCCGTCGTACACCCAGTCCCCGACCGTGACCAACCAGCCGACCAAGGAGCCGACCAAGGAGCCGACGACGAGCGCGCCGACGACCGCCGCGCCGACGAGCGAGGACCCGACGGGAGACCCGACGGACCCGACCGGCAGCGGCGGTCCCGTCAGCGGGCTGACGGGCTGACCGGCTGACCGCTTTTCCGGAGTACGCGCGCGTGGGCTGAGCACCCCTCCACGCGCGCGTGCCGTTTCCGGGACCCGGGCCGGTCGTCCGTGTCTCACCTTGTGTCTCACCCCGCGAACGCCTCGCACACCGCTTCGTACTCGCGTGTCCACCACACGGCGAGCGCCGAGGCCGCCGGGAACTGGCAGTCGGCGCGGGTGTCGCCGCGTTCGTAGTGCCAGCGCAGCATCCAGAAGTCGTTGAGCCGCTCCCACCACACGCGGTGCACGGCCGCCTCCAGCTGGGAGGGCGTGGCCCCGGCCGCGCGCCGGTACGCGCGCGCGTACGCCCGCGTCTTCGGCAGGTCCAGCTCCCCGACGGGCCGTACGAAGAAGATCGCGGCGGCGCGTACGGCTTCCTCCGCGCGCGGGCGCAGACCGAGCCGGTCCCAGTCGACGATCGCCGCGGGCGCGTCGCCCTGGTAGAGCAGGTTGAACGGGTGGAAGTCCCCGTGCACCCAGCCCACGGAGCCCCCGTGCGGCGGCCGTCGGTCGGCATGCCGTTCCAGCAGGGCGCGCCGCTCCAGCAGCCGGTGCCGGGCCAGTTCGTCGAAGCAGTCGGCGGGCCGGTGCCGGCGGACATGGCCGAGCAGGTCGTCGATGAGCGTGAAGGTGTCGGCGGGATCGGGGGTGTCGGCGGCACCGGGCGGCTCGGTGCGCACGCGTGCGGGCGCCCCCCTCGCACGGGACACCCCGCCCGGCCGGGACCCCGCTCCGCCCCGCCCCGGCATCACATGTTCCAGGCTCGCGTGTACGACGCCCAGGAGCGCTCCCAGCCGCTCGCACTGGCCGGCGCTGAGCTGGCCGCCGTGGCGGTGGCGGCCGTCGACCCAGGGGTGCAGGGCGTAGGCGTGGCCGCCGACGACGGCGACCGTGCGGCCGTCCCGGGCGGGCAGCGGGGGTGCCACGGGAACCCCCAGGTCGGCGAGGCGGCGGGTGGCCCGGTGCTGGCGGGCGATGGCGTCCGGGTCGGCCGTCTCGGGGTCGAAGTGGTGCTTGAGGAAGTAGCGGCCGCGGGTCGTGCACAGGCGGTAGCCGCGGTTCAGCAGGCCCTGCTCGACCGGCTCGCAGCCGAGCGCGGAACCGGCGCCGTACTGGCGCAGCAGGGCGCCCAGCGGGGGCGCGTGAGGCACGTGGGGTGGTACATGGGAGCGCGGCACGCGCCAGATGCTAGGGCACCGAGCCGGGCCTGTGAGCTGGGCGTTGTCACAGGCAGTCGCATTCGGTCACACCATGTGCTCGAAGCGGCGTTCAGGGCCACCATCGGGATTTTTCCGTGCCGTGTCCGCGCAAGTCCGACACGGAAACCCTTCCCGTGACCTCGGTCACCGATATAACGTGCCGTTGTTCCGGCCCCCTGCAAGGCTGTGACCAGGACAAGTTCCGGGCTCTCGGGATTTACTTGGAAATCCAAGCAAAATCCCAGGTCAGGAGGGGTTTCACAGAGATGTGGAGCACTGGGTAACGTGCCTTGTGCAGGGCGCTCGCCGGGGCACCTTGTCACGCCTGTTCCGGCCGAGTGGCACCCACCCCGTGCACGGGTGTCGGAACAGGTGAGCCGTACTGGTACCCGGCAACCCCGGGGGCCGGACCGACGTAGGAGCACACGTGACCGTGGAGAGCACTGCCGCGCGCAAGCCGCGACGCAGCGCCGGGACCAGGAAGTCCCCGAGCACCAAGCCCGAACTCGTTCAGCTGCTGACGCCAGAGGGCAAGCGCGTCAAGGACGCCGAGTACGACAAGTACGTCGCGGAGATCACCCCCGAAGAGCTTCGCGGCCTCTACCGCGACATGGTGCTCACCCGACGCTTCGACGCCGAGGCCACCTCCCTGCAGCGCCAGGGCGAGCTGGGCCTGTGGGCCTCGCTGCTCGGCCAGGAGGCCGCCCAGATCGGCTCCGGCCGGGCCACCCGCGAGGACGACTACGTCTTCCCGACCTACCGTGAGCACGGTGTCGCCTGGTGCCGCGGGGTCGACCCGACCAACCTGCTGGGCATGTTCCGCGGCGTGAACAACGGCGGCTGGGACCCCAACAGCAACAACTTCCAGCTCTACACGATCGTCATCGGCTCCCAGACCCTGCACGCCACCGGCTACGCCATGGGCGTCGCCAAGGACGGCGCCGACAGCGCCGTGATCGCCTACTTCGGCGACGGGGCGAGCAGCCAGGGCGACGTCGCGGAGTCCTTCACCTTCTCCGCGGTCTACAACGCCCCGGTCGTGTTCTTCTGCCAGAACAACCAGTGGGCGATCTCCGAGCCGACCGAGAAGCAGACCCGCGTCCCGCTCTACCAGCGCGCACAGGGCTACGGCTTCCCCGGCGTCCGGGTCGACGGCAACGACGTGCTGGCCTGCCTGGCCGTCACCAAGTGGGCGCTGGAGCGCGCCCGCAGCGGCGAGGGACCCACGCTGGTGGAGGCGTACACCTACCGCATGGGCGCCCACACCACCTCCGACGACCCGTCCCGCTACCGCGGCGACGAGGAGCGTCTGGCCTGGGAGGCGAAGGACCCGATCCTGCGCCTTCGCCGGTACCTGGAGGCCTCAAACCACGCGGACGAGGGATTTTTCGCGGAACTCGAGGCCGAGTCCGAGGCGTTGGGCAAACGAGTGCGCGACGCGGTCCGCGCCATGCCGGACCCGGACCACTTCGCCATCTTCGAGAACGCGTACGCGGACGGGCACGCGCTCGTCGACGAGGAGCGAGCCGAGTTCGCCGCCTACCAGGCGTCGTTCGCGGATGAAGGGGGCAACTGAGATGGCCGAGGGTGTGACCTCGAAGGCTGCGACATCCACCAGCATGGCTCTCGCCAAGGCGATCAACGAGTCGCTGCGCCGCGCCCTGGACTCCGACCCCAAGGTCCTCGTCATGGGTGAGGACGTCGGCAAGCTCGGCGGCGTCTTCCGGGTGACGGACGGTCTGCAGAAGGACTTCGGCGAGAGCCGTGTCATCGACACCCCGCTCGCCGAGTCCGGCATCGTCGGCACGGCGATCGGCCTGGCCCTGCGCGGCTACCGCCCGGTCGTGGAGATCCAGTTCGACGGCTTCGTCTTCCCGGCCTACGACCAGATCGTCACCCAGCTCGCGAAGATGCACGCGCGCTCCCTGGGCAAGGTCAAGCTCCCGGTCGTCGTGCGCATCCCCTACGGCGGCGGCATCGGCGCGGTCGAGCACCACTCCGAGTCCCCGGAGTCGCTGTTCGCGCATGTGGCGGGCCTGAAGGTGGTGTCACCGTCCAACGCCTCGGACGCGTACTGGATGATGCAGCAGGCCATCCAGTCCGACGACCCGGTGATCTTCTTCGAGCCCAAGCGGCGCTACTGGGACAAGGCCGAGGTCAACCCGGAGGCGATCCCGGGCCCGCTGCACAAGGCCCAGGTGGTCCGCGAGGGCACCGATCTGACGCTGGTCGCCTACGGCCCGATGGTGAAGCTCTGCCGCGAGGTCGCCGACGCGGCGGCCGAGGAAGGCAAGTCGCTGGAGGTCCTCGACCTGCGCTCGGTCTCCCCGCTGGACTTCGACTCGATCCAGGCCTCGGTGGAGAAGACCCGCCGGCTCGTGGTGGTCCACGAGGCACCGGTGTTCTTCGGCTCCGGCGCGGAGATCGCCGCCCGGATCACCGAGCGCTGCTTCTACCACCTGGAGGCACCGGTCCTCAGGGTCGGCGGCTACCACGCCCCGTACCCGCCGGCCCGCCTGGAGGAGGAGTACCTGCCGGGCCTGGACAGGGTGCTCGACGCCGTCGACCGCGCCCTGGCGTACTGAGGAGAGGGTTCGTGACGACGATGACGGAAGCGTCCGTACGCGAGTTCAAGATGCCGGACGTGGGCGAGGGGCTCACCGAGGCCGAGATCCTCAAGTGGTACGTCCAGCCCGGAGACACGGTCACCGACGGCCAGGTGGTGTGCGAGGTCGAGACGGCCAAGGCCGCCGTCGAACTGCCCATCCCCTACGACGGCGTGGTCCGCGACCTGCACTTCCCCGAGGGCACCACGGTGGACGTCGGCACGCCGATCATCGCGGTGGACGTCTCGGGCGGCACGGCGGTTCCCGCCCAGGCCCCGGCCGAGGCTCCCGCGCCGCCCGCCGCCGAGGAGAAGAAGCCCGCGGGCTCCGGCCGCCAGCCGGTACTCGTCGGCTACGGCGTCGCCGCCTCCTCCACCAAGCGCCGCCCCCGCAAGGGCCCCGAGATCGCGGTCGCCCAGGCCTCGACCGCGATCCAGACCGAGCTGAACGGCCACGGCCCGGTGGCCGAGCCCGTCGAGGCGCCGAAGGAGCGCCCGCTGGCCAAGCCGCCCGTGCGCAAGCTGGCGAAGGACCTCGGCGTCGACCTCGCGACGATCACCCCGTCCGGCCCGGACGGCATCATCACCCGCGAGGACGTCCACGCGGCGGTCGCACCGGCACCCGAGGCCGCACCGGAGCCGGTCACGACGGCCCCGGCCGTCTCCACGCCTCCGGCGCCCGTCCCCTCCTCCTACGACACGGCCCGCGAGACCCGTATCCCCATCAAGGGGGTCCGCAAGGCGACGGCCGCGGCGATGATCGGCTCGGCGTTCACGGCGCCGCATGTCACCGAGTTCGTGACGGTGGACGTGACCCGCACGCTGAAGCTGGTCGAGGAGCTCAAGCAGGACAAGGAGTTCGCCGGCCTGCGGGTCAACCCGCTGCTCCTGATCGCCAAGGCGCTGCTGGTCGCCATCCGCCGCAACCCGGACGTCAACGCGTCCTGGGACGAGGCCGCCCAGGAGATCGTGCTCAAGCACTACGTCAACCTGGGCATCGCCGCGGCCACCCCGCGGGGTCTGATCGTCCCGAACATCAAGGACGCGCACGCCAAGACGCTGCCACAACTGGCCGAATCCCTGGGCGAGTTGGTGTCGACGGCGCGTGAGGGCAAGACCTCGCCCGCCGCCATGCAGGGCGGGACCGTCACCATCACCAACGTCGGTGTCTTCGGCGTCGACACCGGCACACCCATCCTGAACCCCGGCGAGTCCGCGATCCTCGCGGTCGGCGCGATCAAGCTCCAGCCGTGGGTCCACAAGGGCAAGGTGAAGCCGCGCCAGGTCACGACCCTGGCCCTCTCCTTCGACCACCGCCTGGTGGACGGAGAACTGGGCTCCAGGGTCCTGGCGGACGTGGCGGCGATCCTGGAACAGCCGAAGAGGCTGATCAGCTGGGCGTGAGGGTCCGGGCACGATAGGTTGCAAGCTGAAGGGACGGCCGCAAATTAGTCTTGCGGCCGCCCCTTCTGTTGTTCGGGCGCCTGATCAGCCCTGGTTGAGCACGTACACCGGAGCCCCGTCCTCCGTGGCCCCCTGCGAGCGGATGCAGGCGTGCTTGCGCAGTAGCCGCAGACACTCATTGACCCGGTGCACGGAGAGTCCGGTCCGAGCGGCGATCGACTCCAGCGGCTGCCGCAGCTCGCCCTCCTCCACGAGAACGGGCGCGATGACCACGGCGACCGTCCACACATCCGCTGTCACGGCCAACCGCCGTCGCCAGTCGGCCAGGACGGTCTCCGTGGTGGGGCGGGCGGGGAACTCGGCCATGGGCGCCGGGCGTTCGAGGGCCAGGACGTCCAGCCGGTCGGCGATGCGTTCCATGGCCTGGGCCATCATCTGCTGGGCGGCGAGGGTGGCACGTTGCAGCTCCAGCATCTGCCCCTGCAAGGCCACCGTCTGTTCCTGCAGAGCCACCGTCTGCTCCTGCAGAGCCAGGATCCTCTCCTGGGTGGTGGCGAACCGCTCGTCGGCCTGGATATTGCGCTCTTCGAGCCGGACGATGGCCTCCGCAATCTGCTCGGGCATGGCGTAGGCGATCGGGGCGCCGGGGTCGGCGGGCTGTACCTCGGCCTCTTGGAGCGTGTAGGAGCCCTCTCGCTGGACGGTCGCGATCACTTCTGCGACCCATTCCTTGAAGGGGAGGCACGAGGGTTTGGTGCAGGCGTTGACCAGAAGGATCAGACCCTGCAAAGAGATCAGATTCAAGTCTCGGCGCCACTCCCTACCTGCGGGAATGCCGAGACCGTAAGCTCCAGTTACGGTCTCGAGAATCTCTCGATGCTCGTCCGGGACATGGTCGGCCAGAGCCTGCCGAGAGTTGGTGTGCCCCAACTCTTTGCATACATCCACTGCCGGGAACCAGTGAGCTCCGTCCGGCATCGTCAGCCGCCGTACACGCGCTCCCGTAGCCGCGTACACGAAGTCGCTGGCGTCGATCGCGTCCTTCTGCGCCCCGGGATGAGGCTGGTGCTTGCTGGGTTCGATCATGTGAACCACCTCCGCTGCGGACGCTAGGGCGGAGGAAATCGAATATGCCAACCCACGCAAGGAAGTTCACGATCACGAGGGAAGAGATCCGGGATTCCCCCGAAGAGCGCTGTCGGCCGGTGTACGCGCGTGCGCCCGTGTAGCAGGCCGCCGCCGGGCCAGCACCGTTCCGAATGCCCGCCCCCCGCCTGCTTCCGGTGCCTCCTGCGCCACCCGGGCCGTCACCTCCAGACCGGCCTCCTCCAGCAGCTCCACGAGGCGTTCCAGGGGCAGCAGATGGGTCTCGTACGACACCGGGTGGCCGCCGTAGGCGTGTGTCGGCCGGAGCCGGGCCTCGGGGCCCACATGGCCGGACAGGAGCAGGTGGGCGCCGGGGGCGAGGGTGCGCGCGAACTCGGCGTGGACGAGCGGGAGGTGGTCCGGGGGCGTGTGGTGGGTGGAGAAGTAGGCCAGGATGCCGCCCAGTGACCCGGCCTCGATGTCCAGGGCGGTCATCGAGCCCTCGCGGAAGGTCAGTTCGGGGTGGGACCGGCGGGTCAGTTCGAGCATTCTCGGTGACAGGTCGATGCCGAAGGCGGGAACGCCGAGAGCCGCCAGGTGGGCCGTCACGAAGCCGGGACCGCAGCCGATGTCCGCCACCGGGCCGAGCCCGGCGTCCCGTACGGTCTCCGCGAACATCGCCAACAGGGCGCGGGACAGCGGGTCCAGCGCCGTGGGTCTGGGGACCCGTTCCACATAGGCGTCGGCGACGGTGTCGTACGACTCGCGGACCGCGGTGAGATACGTGGGCTCGGTCACCCCGTGACTGTAGAGGGCAGGGCCGGATGACCGGGGGCGGTGTGCATGAGAAAGGCGCGGAGCGTGGTGTCCGCTCCGCGCCTCTTCAGGCCCGTACCGCTGTCGGGCGCTGCCGGTGTCAGCCGATCGTCGCGAAGCCGTAGTTCAGCAGCTTGGTCGCGTCCGTCGCGCGCTGGGTGGTGCTGGTGGAGGACAGGACCGTGCCGTAGACCGTCTTGCCGTTGCGGGTGGCGGCGAAGACGAGGCAGTAGCCGGCCTCGTTGCCCGAGCCGGTCTTCACGCCGATGGTGCCGCTGTAGCTGCTGAGCAGCGTGTTCGTGTTGGTCCACGTGCCCATCGTGCGGGTCGAGCCCGTCTTGGTGATGGTCTTCGCGGTGTACGACTTGGTCTTCACGATCGTGCGGAACGTGGCGTTCTTCATCGCGCTGCTGGCGATCTTCGTGAGGTCGCGCGGCGTCGAGTAGTTCTTGCCGCTGCCGATGCCGTCGAACGAGTCGAAGCTCGTGTTCTTCAGGCCCAGGTTCTTCGCGGCGGTGTTCATCTTGGAGATGAAGTTGGCCACGCGCTTGGCCCGCGTCGTGCCCGTGCCGTACGTGTCGGCGAGGGCGTACGCGGCGTCGCAGCCGGACGGCAGCATCAGCCCGTAGAGCAGCTGACGGACGGTGACCTTGTCACCGACGATGAGGTGGGCGGACGACGCGCCCTTGGAGACGATGTAGTCGCTGTACGCCTTCTGGATCGTGACCTTCTTGTCCAGATTCAGGTTCGACTGCGCGAGCACGACCTTGGCGGTCATGATCTTGGTGGTGGAGCCGGTGGAGCGCTTGGTGTCCGCTGCCTTCGTGTACAGCGTCTTGCCGTTCGCGTTGTTCATCACGTAGCCGCCCTTGGCCACGATCGAGGGCGCCGTGACGGCCTGCGCGGGCACGGCGGCGAGGGCGCCGGTCGCGAGCACGGCGCCCGCGGTCACGCTGACCGCGGCGGCTCGGCGGAAGCGGCTGCCCTTGATGCCGGTGATGGCGGTAATCAACTGAAATACCCCGATTGCGTCGAATGCCCCTGAGATGCGGCCGAGTTGGAGGCAGGCGAAAGAAAGTGGGGCCGCACGTGTGTGACACGTAATTAGCACAGATGGTTGTGCGCTTGCCGAGCCGGGTCTGCCTTCTGTGACACCGTTGCTACACGGAGGTCCGCATGCTGGACGGGCGCCCTCATGTGTCCCTGTTGTATCTATGCTGTTCTCATGACCGCCCCGGGGACCCTGACCGCCAAGCAGCCGACCAAGCAACCACCCGCCGCCGACCGCGTCTACTCCCACGTCAAGCAGGGCGTCCTGGAGCGCCGCTACGAGGGCGGGACCCTGCTGACGGAGGGCGAGCTCGCCGAGGCCGTCGGGGTCTCGCGCACACCGGTGCGCGAGGCGCTGTTGCGGCTGGAGGTCGAAGGGCTGATCAAGCTCTACCCGAAGAAGGGCGCCCTGGTCCTGCCCGTCTCCGCGCAGGAGATCGCGGACGTCGTCGAGACCCGGCTGCTGGTCGAACGGCACGCGGCACGCAAGGCCGTACCGGCCCCCGCGGGCCTCGTGGCACGCCTGGAGGAGCTGCTGGCGAAGCAGAAGGCGCAGGCCGCCGCCGGTGACCTGGCCGGCGCCGCGGTCACCGACCGCTGCTTCCACGCCGAGATCGTCCGCAGCGGGGGAAACGAGATCCTCTCCCGCCTCTACGACCAGCTCCGCGACCGGCAGTTGCGGATGGGCGTCGCCGTACTGCACTCGCACCCCGACCGGATCGCCAAGACCCTCACCGAGCACGAGGAGATCCTCGACGCGCTGCGCTCGGGGGACGCGGAGGCCGCGGTCGCGGTGGTCGGCCGGCATGTCAGCTGGTTCTCGAACCTCGCGCGGGGTGAGGTCCGATGAGGGCGTCCTCCGCCCACACCACCCTTCCGGGTGATCCCCCGGGCGGCCGGCGCGCGATGGCGGTCTGGGGCGTCGGCGTCTCGGTCTACTTCGTCGCCGTCATCTTCCGTACGTCCCTCGGTGTCGCCGGTCTTGACGCGGCCGACCGCTTCCATGTGAACGCCTCGGCCCTGTCGACCTTCTCGATCCTCCAGCTGCTGGTCTACGCCGGTATGCAGATACCGGTCGGGCTGCTGGTGGACCGGCTCGGCACCAAGAAGGTGCTGACCATCGGCGCCGTACTGTTCACGGCCGGTCAGCTGGGCTTCGCCTTCTCCCCCTCCTACGGCACCGCCCTCGCCTCCCGCGCCCTGCTGGGCTGCGGCGACGCGATGACGTTCATCAGCGTGCTGCGGCTCGGCACCCGCTGGTTCCCGGCCCGGCGCGGACCGATGGTCGCCCAGCTCGCGGGCCTGGCCGGCATGGCGGGCAACCTGGTCTCGACCCTGGTCATCGCCCGGCTGCTGCACGGCGTCGGCTGGACCGCCGCCTTCGCGGGCAGCGCGTTCGCCGGTGTCGTCGTCCTCGTCCTGATGCTGCTGTTCCTCAAGGACCACCCCGAGGGCCACGAACCGGAGCCGATGCGGCACCAGGGCGCCGCCTACGTACGCCGCCAGATCGCCGCCTCCTGGCGCGAGCCCGGCACCCGGCTCGGGCTGTGGGTGCACTTCACCACCCAGTTCCCGGCGATGGTCTTCCTGCTTCTGTGGGGCCTGCCGTTCCTGGTCCAGGCCCAGGGCCTGTCCCGCGCCACGGCCGGCGAACTGCTCACCCTGGTCGTCCTGTCGAACATGCTGGTCGGTCTGGTCTACGGCCAGATCGTCGCCCGGCACCACACGGCCCGCCTCCCGCTGGCGCTGGGCACGGTCGGTGCGACGGCCCTGATGTGGGCGGTGACGCTCGCCTACCCCGCCGACCACGCCCCGATGTGGCTGCTGGTCGTCCTGTGCGCGGTCCTCGGTGCCTGCGGCCCGGCCTCCATGATCGGCTTCGACTTCGCCCGCCCGGCCAATCCGCCGGAGCGCCAGGGCACCGCGTCCGGCATCACCAACATGGGCGGCTTCGTCGCCTCCATGACCACGCTGTTCCTGATCGGCGTCCTGCTCGACGCGACCGGCGACAACTACTCGGTCGCCTTCTCCGCGGTCTTCGTGCTCCAGGCCCTCGGCGTCAGCCAGATCCTGCGGCTGCGGGGCCGGGTGGCGCGACGGGAGCGGGAGCGGCTGGTGGCGAGCCGGGTGGAGACGGTGCACGTCCCCGCCTGAGCCGCATGGCCTACGGCAACGGGCCGGACCGGCCGTCCACGATCACCGGGGACCGCTGAGCCTCCCCGGCTCAGGGCCCGGCGCTCGCGGCCACCGGCTCCCGGCTACTGCGTCACCGCGAAGTTCCGCAGTATCGCCGACGTCAGCTTGGGGTCGCCCTCCGCCTTGACCCGGTCCGCCACCGCCTCCGGTGTCACCCGGCCGCAGGCCAGGCGGACGTATGTCTCCCAGTCGAGGGTGAGGGTGGCGGCGGGCCCCAGGGCGGGGGCCGTCTCCAGGGTGCCGCGGCCCTGGATGTCGACGCGGATGGTGCGCAGGAACTCGATCGGGCCGTGCACATCGAAGACGATCGCCGAACTCCGGGGCGCGTCCGCCTTGTCGGCGACCACCTCGGGGAGCGCGGCGAGGAGCACGTCCCGGGCCACGTGCGCGCCGGGGGAGTCGAGGTCGCCGGGGCGGCCGAGGGCGGCGCGCAGATCCTGCTCGTGCACCCAGACGGCGAAGGCGTGCCGGCGCATGGACTCCTCGAGCGTGAGCTCGCTGCCGAGCGGGCCGCGCACCTTGGTGCCCGGGTCGCGCGACTCGTTGCGCAGCTGGCGGTTGCGACGGATGATCACGTACTCGAGTTCGGAGGTCATCTCCGGTGCCGTGTGGTGGCGGCGGACGTCGACCTGCATCTCCATGTAGCGCTGATGGTCGTTGGTGACGTGGAAGAGGTCGCGGGGGAGGGTGTGGATGGGCCGTGGGTCGCCGAGCATCTCGCAGTCCAGACCGATGACATGGGAGACCACGTCCCGGACCGACCAGCCCGGGCACGGCGTCCGCCGATTCCACTCTCCCTCCACAAGCGGCCCCACCAGCTCGGTTATCGCTTCGATGGAGTGGGTCCAGGCGTCGGCGTAGGGCTGGAGGGTGGGATGCAGACTCACGGAACGGGACCCCTCGGCGGTCGGTACACGGGCAGGTGGTGGCGGCGTTGCCAGCGGGAGGTGGCTGCACTCGGCGGGTGTCTTGAGACGCTAAGTTACGCTGCTGTGAGGCACCCCGGCAGTGCTTTCGTGTGACGATCGTAGGCCCGTATCAACGGCTCGAATGCCAGGACGGTGGTAGTGTGCGCGCCTCTCTCATCCAGATCGCCGTAGAAGAGGGCGAATCGGTCGGATCACGCCGGGAACGGGTCGCCGCTCTGGTGAGGGAGCAGGCGGGCGCCGATCTCGTGGTGCTGCCCGAACTGTGGACCACCGGTGCGTTCGCCTACGAGGGGTTCGCCGAGGAGGCCGAGCCGCTGGAGGGGCCGACGTACGAGGCGATGGCCAAGGCGGCCAGCGACGCGGGCGTGTGGCTGCACGCGGGCTCGATCCCGGAACGGGACCCCGACGGCCCCCTCTACAACACCTCCCTCGTCTTCTCCCCCGCCGGCGACCTGGCCGCCGCCTACCGCAAGATCCACCGCTTCGGCTTCGACAAGGGCGAGGCCGTGCTGATGGCCGCGGGCCAGGAGCTGGTGACGGTCCGACTGCCGCGGACGACCCTCGGCCTGGCGACCTGTTACGACCTCCGCTTCCCCGAACTCTTCCGCGGTCTCGTCGACGCCGGCGCCGAGACCCTCGTCGTCCCGGCGGGCTGGCCGGAGCGCCGCCGGGCGCACTGGACGCTGCTGGCCCAGGCGCGGGCGGTCGAGAACCAGGCGTATGTGCTCGCCTGTGGAACGGCCGGGACCCATGCGGGAGTTCCACAGGCGGGTCACTCGATCGTGGTGGATCCGTGGGGTGAGGTGCTGGCGGAGGCCGGGCCGGACGAGGAGATCCTCACGGTGGACCTCGACCCGGCCAAGGTGGCGACGACACGCGAGCAGTTCCCGGCCCTCAAGGATCGCGTCCTGGGACTGCGGCCACCCCTGAGCCCCACGCCCTAGTCGTCCTCGCGCTCCTTCTCCGCCAGGTGGATCACGCACACGGCCACCGCGATCAGCAGCGCCGGGTCCGCGTCTTCGCGGACCACGTCGACGCCGTACGTCTCCCGGACGTGCAGCCAGCGGCGCGAGATGACGGCCAGCAGCTCACCGTCGTACTCGACGGCGAACTCACGGTCGAGGATCTTGCCGCTGACGTCGAGTTCGGTGCCGTCGACCAGGGACACCCGGTAGTGGTTGCGGAGCAGCGACAGGCGTTTGCGTCTGATGGTGGCCAGGCTGTTCCCGTCCCGCTCGATCACCATGGTGTCGCGCAGGGCGAACATCTTCTGGTGGATGTCGATCAGGACCCGCCCCTGCGTGTCCTTGAGCTCGAAGGTGTCCCGCAGGCGCATCGCCTTGCCGTCGACGAGGAACACCTTGGAGCCGTGCTCGTCCTCGATCCAGTAGTCGTCACCGATGCCGAGGAGCCGGTCGCATACGAGGAATCTCATACCGACACCGCTTCCCCGGCGACCGGTCCGAAACGCCGCCGGTAGGCCGACGGGCTGAGTCCGGTGCGCTCCCGCACGCGCGCGCGTGGGTCGGCGGCGCTCCCCAGGCCGCTGCTCACCGCCACCCCGTCCAGCCGCCCCTCGCCGCGCCCTCACCTGACCGGACCCCGCACTGCGCCCGGCGGACAGGTGTCCCGCGAGTGAACTTCCCGCGCGTACGGGGAAGTTGACCAACCAAACAGACGACCCCCGAGTCGGATCAGGCACAGGGCGTACAGCGCCGCACTTTCCTCTCGGAGGTCCCACCATGCTCTCTCGTCCCGTCCGCCGCCGGGTCATACGTACCGTCTCGGCGGCGACGCTCGTCCTCGGTGCGGCCCTCGCCGTCCCGTTCGGCCTGGCCGGCGCCGCCGGCGCGGCGACGCCCTCGGCCAGTGCCGCGGTCAACGCCGGTGACTGGCAGCTCACCTACAAGGCCGCCGCGGGACAGACCAACAAGGCCACCGTCACCGCCTCGCTCACCGCGGACAAGACCGGCATCACCTACCTGGTCGACGACGTCGTCCCGATCACCGCGGGCCGCGACTGCGCCTACCCCAGTGCTTCGGACCACACCAAGGTCTCCTGCACGATCACCTTCGTGGACACCCAGGACCCCTACCCCGGTCTGATCACCGACCTCGGCGACGGCAACGACACCCTCGCCTACACCAACGCCACCGACCAGATCTACACCTACGCCGAGATCTCCCTGGGCGCCGGCAACGACCGGTCCACCGACTCGGGCCGCCTCGACGGCGCCTACGTCTCCGGCGGCACCGGCAACGACACCATCACTGTGGGCGCGGAGGGCCTGGCCTGGGGCGAGGCCGGCAGCGACACCATCACCGCGAGCGGCGGCGACAACATCGTCCAGGGCGGCACCGGCAACGACACGCTGCACGGCGGCTCCGGCGCCCAGTACCTCTCCGGCGACGACGGCAACGACACCATCACCGGCGGGACCTACGACGACACCCTGTACGGCGGCAAGGGCAACGACATCCTGTACGGCAACAGCGGCAACGACAAGCTCTACGGCAACAGCGGGAACGACAAGCTGTACGGCGGCCCGGGCCGCGACACCCTCTCCGGCGGCCCCGGCACGGACGTGATCCGCCAGGGCTGAGGCCGGCCGCGGGCGCCGCGGCGGTTGTCAGTGGCGGCTGGCACTCTTGATCCATGACTGGTCGGCGAGGGTGGCCGGCCGCACACCGGCGACCGGCAGTACACCCTCGCCGACCTGCGGGGACGCATCGCGGCCTCCTGGTCGGCCTGGACGATCAGATGCCGTAGCCGTCGCCGTAGCCGTCACGCCGGTGGTGACGGGACTCCTCGTCGATGATCGGCGTCGTCGGCGGCACCACCACGCGCCGCCGGCGGGCGATACCGCTGAACGTGCTGACGCCGATCAGTCCGACGATCATGAGGATGATTCCGACGAGGTCGAGGTTGACCCCGTTCATGTGCCAGTCGGTCGCGAACGTGAGAATGGCTCCCACGGCGATGAGGATGATGCATCCGCCGAGGCCCATGCGTGTCGCCTCCCTGTCGGGTCCGGTCGTCCGGCCACTCCGGCCGGCCGGTCAACTCCGGGTACCCGCAGGGCGGCTGACGGAACCTGCCCCTCGGCGGAACCTACCCCTCCAGGAACGCCACCAGCGCGTTCGCCAGCATGTGCGGGTCGTCGGCGCCGCACAGTTCACGCGCGCTGTGCATCGAGAGGATCGCGACGCCGATGTCGACGGTCCTGATGCCGTGCCGTGCCGCGGTGATCGGGCCGATCGTGGTCCCGCAGGGCATGGAGTTGTTGGAGACGAAGTTCTGGAACGGGATGTCCGCCTTCTCGCAGGCGGCGGCGAACACCGCCCGGCCCGAACCGTCCGTGGCGTAGCGGTTGTTGACGTTGACCTTGAGGATGGGGCCGCCGTTGGCCCGCGGGTGGTGCGTGGGGTCGTGCCGCTCCGCGTAGTTGGGGTGCACGGCGTGACCCGTGTCCGACGACAGGCACACCGTGCCCGCGAAGGCTCTCGCCCGGTCCTCGAAGGAGCCGCCGCGCGCGAACACCGACCGCTCCAGCACACTCCCGAGCAGCGGCCCGTCCGCACCCGTGTCCGACTGGGAGCCGTTCTCCTCGTGGTCGAAGGCGGCGAGCACGGGGATGCAGGGCAGGTCGCCGCCACCGGAGACCGCGGCCAGCGCGGCCACTCCGGAGTGCACGGAGAGCAGGTTGTCCATGCGCGGCCCGGCGAGCAGCTCCTTGTCACGGCCCAGATAGGCCGGCGGCTCCACCGAGTGCGTCATCAGGTCCCAGCCGGTCACCTCGCCGGCGCCCAGCCCCGCCGTCTCCTCCAGGAAGGCGATGAGGTCACCGTCCCGCACGTCGTTGCCCAGGCCCCACACCGGCGTCAGATGCCGCTGCTTGTCCAGCTTGAGCCCCTCCGCCGACACCGAACGGTCCAGGTGGATGGCGAGCTGGGGGACGCGCAGCAGCGGCCGGTCCACGTTCACCAGCCGTGTCGAGCCGTCCCGCAGGGTCAGCCGCCCGGCCAGCCCCAGGTCCCGGTCCAGCCAGGAGTTCAGCAGCGGGCCGCCGTAGATCTCCACGGCGACCTGGCGCCAGCCGTGCGCCCCGGTGTCCGGCAGGGGCTTGACCCGCAGGTTCGGGGAGTCGGTGTGCGCGCCGACGATACGGAACGGCGTGTGGGGCGCCGCGCCCTCGGGGACGTACCAGGCCACGATCGCGCCGCCGCGCAGCACGTACTTGCCGCCGGCCGTCCCGTCCCAGGCGTCCGTCTCCGCGACCTGCCTGAACCCTGCCTTCTCCAGCCGCTCGGCGGCACTCGCCACCGCGTGGTACGGCGACGGGCTCGCCGTCAGGAAGGACATGAGGTCGTCGGTGTGGCCGCGGTCGAAGCGGGGGGGTTCGCTCATGGGGTTCACCTTAACGACGTACGAGGGCCCGCTCCGCGTACAGGGAGCAGGCCCTCGTGAGGGCGATGTGGAGTTTTGGCTACCCAGATCCGGGCGGACTAGAACGCGGCCTCGTCCAGCTCCATCAGGTCCAGCTCGACGTTCTCGGCCAGCTTGCGGGCGCCCGTGACGCCCGGCAGGACGTTGGCCGCGAAGAACTTCGCCGCCGCGATCTTGCCGGTGTAGAACGCCACGTCTTTGGAGGGCACAGCCTTGGCGGACGCGGTCTCCAGCTTCTCCGCGGCGATCGCGGCACCCTTGAGCAGCAGGTATCCGACGACCACGTCACCGGAGGCCAGCAGCAGACGGGTGGTGTTCAGGCCGACCTTGTAGATGTTCTTGGTGTCCTGCTCGGTGGCCGCGAGGTCGGTCAGCATCAGGCCGACGATCGCCTCCAGCTCGACGGCCGCCTTCGCGAGGTGCTCACGCGCACCCGCCAGCTCCTCGCCGCCCGTGCCCAGCGCCAGGAACTTCTTGATGTCCTCGGCCAGGGAGTTCAGCGCGGCGCCCTGGTTGCGGACGATCTTCCGGAAGAAGAAGTCCTGGCCCTGGATCGCGGTGGTGCCCTCGTAGAGGGTGTCGATCTTGGCGTCGCGGATGTACTGCTCGATCGGGTACTCCTGGAGGAACCCGGAGCCGCCGAAGGTCTGCAGCGACTGGGCGAGCTGCTCGTAGCCCTTCTCGGAGCCGTAGCCCTTGACGATCGGCAGGAGCAGGTCGTTGAGCGCGTGCTCGGCCTTGGCGTCCTCGCCGGCCGCCTCCTTGACCTGGATCTCGTCCTGGATGGAGGCGGTGTACATGACCAGCGCCCGCATGCCCTCCGCGTACGCCTTCTGCGTCATCAGCGAGCGGCGCACGTCCGGGTGGTGGGTGATGGTGACCTTGGGCGCGGTCTTGTCCATGAAGTTCGCCAGGTCGGTGCCCTGGACGCGCTCCTTGGCGTACTCCAGCGCGTTCAGGTAGCCGGTCGAGAGCGTCGAGATCGCCTTCGTGCCGACCATCATCCGCGCGAACTCGATGATCCGGAACATCTGCCGGATGCCGTCGTGCTTGTCGCCGATCAGCCAGCCCTTGGCGGGGTGCTGGTCGCCGAAGGTCATCTCGCAGGTGTTGGAGGCCTTGAGGCCCATCTTGTGCTCGACGTTCGTCGCGTACACGCCGTTGCGCTCGCCCAGCTCGCCGGTCTCGAAGTCGAAGAGGTACTTCGGGACGAGGAAGAGGGACAGGCCCTTGGTGCCGGGACCGGCGCCCTCGGGGCGGGCGAGGACGTAGTGGAGGATGTTCTCCTCCATGTCGTGCTCACCGGACGTGATGAACCGCTTCACGCCCTCGATGTGCCAGGAGCCGTCCTCCTGCCGCACGGCCTTGGTCCGGCCGGCGCCGACGTCCGAGCCCGCGTCGGGCTCGGTGAGCACCATGGTCGACCCCCAGGTCTTCTCCACGGCGAGCTTCGCGATGTGCTTCTGTACGTCATTGCCCTCGTCGTAGAGGATGCCGGCGAACGCCGGGCCGGAGGCGTACATCCACACGGCCGGGTTGGCGCCCAGCAGCAGTTCCGCGTAGGCCCAGATCAGCGAGCGCGGAGAGGTGGTGCCACCGATCTCCTCGGGCAGGCCGAGGCGCCAGTACTCGGAGTCCATGAAGGCCTTGTAGCTCTTCTTGAAGGACGCGGGCACCGGGGCGGTGTTGGTCTCCGGGTCGAAGACCGGCGGGTTGCGGTCGGCGTCCGCGAAGGACTCCGCCAGCTCGTTCTCCGCGAGGCGCGTCAGCTCCTCGAGGATGCTCTTCGCGGTCTCGGTGTCCATCTCCTCGAACGGACCGGCGCCGTACACCTTGTCCCGCCCGAGGACTTCGAACAGGTTGAACTCGATGTCGCGGAGATTCGACTTGTAGTGCCCCATGGCGACGGCTCCGTTGAGAGAGATCGGCGAGGCACTGGGTGTGGATCCTCGCGCTGCTTTCAGTTCACATACCAACAAGTAGCTACGATGATGCTACCCGTGGGTAATAAGAAGCAACCCCGATCCGCCCATCTGTGACCGAACCCTCGCCCGGGGGTCAGTAGTCTGTGGGGCATGTACGGATACGGCCAGCCCATGGACGGGGGCGCCGCCCAGCAGCAGTACGGCAACGTCCCGCCGCAGCAGCAGATGCCCGGCGGCTACGGCCAGCAGCCGCCGCTGTACCCCGAGCCGTCCCCGCCGTCCCTCGCGGACGCGGTGCGCGCCTTCACCACCGGGCAGATGTCGGCGGAGGACTTCCAGCAGGTCTTCGCCACGTCGAAGGTCTACTGCCCGCGCGGCGACAACCCGGGCTTCCTCGCCCTCCACAACACCCAGCAGCCCGTGATCCCGATGTTCACCTCCCTCAAGGAGCTGCGCCGGTACGCGGGCAAGGAGTCCAAGTACTTCGTGATCACGGGCGCGGAGGTCATCGACCTCCTTCCGACCGGATACGGATTCGTGCTGGACATGGAGGGCGAGCACCGGATGGTCTTCGACGCGAAGGCGGTCGAACAGATGGTCGAGTTCGCCATGCGCAGAATGTACGGCTGACGCGTGGTCGTCGCCGGGAGCCCGGAGGGAATGCCCTCCGGGCTTCTTCTGTTGTGGGGTAGCAGAAAGTTCAACGCTCAACTAAACTGGCCGCACAAGGAGGTACCGACATGCCCGCTGTGACAGTCGAGAACCCGCTGACCCTGCCGCGTGTGACCGCGTCGGCCGAGGCCGTGGCACGTCCCGTGCTCGCCGTCACGACCGCGCCCAGCGGTTTCGAGGGCGAGGGCTTCCCGGTGCGCCGTGCGTTCGCCGGGATCAACTACAAGCACCTCGACCCGTTCATCATGATGGATCAGATGGGCGAGGTGGAGTACGCGCCGGGCGAGCCGAAGGGCACTCCCTGGCATCCGCACCGCGGCTTCGAGACCGTCACCTACATCATCGACGGCATCTTCGACCACCAGGACAGCCAGGGTGGCGGCGGCACGATCACCAACGGCGACACCCAGTGGATGACCGCCGGCTCGGGCCTGCTGCACATCGAGGCGCCGCCGGAGTCGCTGGTCATGTCCGGCGGTCTCTTCCACGGTCTGCAGCTGTGGGTGAACCTCCCGGCCAGGGACAAGATGATGGCGCCGCGCTACCAGGACATCCGCGGCGGCAACGTCCAGCTGCTGACCACCCCGGACGGCGGCGCGCTGCTCCGCGTCATCGCCGGTGAGCTGGACGGCCACCAGGGGCCCGGCATCACCCACACCCCGATCACGATGATCCACGCGACGCTCGCGCCGGGCGCCGAGATCACCCTCCCCTGGCGGGAGGACTTCAACGGTCTGGCGTACGTCCTGGCAGGTCGGGGTTCGGTCGGCACGGACCGCCGCCCGATCCACGTCGGCCAGACGGCCGTCTTCGGCGCCGGTGGCTCCCTGACGGTCCGCGCGGACGAACAGCAGGACTCCCGCACACCGGACCTGGAGGTCGTCCTGCTGGGCGGGCAGCCGATCCGTGAGCCCATGGCCCACTACGGCCCCTTCGTCATGAACACCCGCGAGGAACTGCAGCAGGCGTTCGAGGACTTCCAGAAGGGCCGTCTGGGGACCATCCCCGCGGTGCACGGGATGTCCGAGGGCGGGCTGTAGGACCCGAGCGGGCCGCGCGAGCGGCGCGATCGTGGAAGCGGCGGGCCCTCAGGCCGTGTCCTCGGTCTTCTCCCAGGTCGTCACGGACAGGGTGACCGAGGACAGGCCGGAGGTGTTCTTCTGCCAGCCGAGGACGCGGATCGCCGCCACCCGGTTCTCGTTGGTCAGCACGCACGCGGTCAGCCCTCGGCGGATGTTCCGGTCCGTGATGACGAATCCGTAGTCGGTGGCCGCCGCGCAGCTCGCGGCGGTCGCCTCTCCGGTGACATCGGCGATCTCGCTGCCGCTGTATCCCCTCAGGGCGAACTTGTCACCGGAGTCCGGGGCGTTGAGGCTGATGTCCGGAAGGCTGTCCCGGAAGTCCAGGTCCGTGTTGCTCCCGATCGACATCACGACCTTGCGCTGCTCCCGCACCTGGGCGGCGGCCGGCGTCGTGGCGCCCTGGTCCGGCGGGACCGCCGCGACCGACGGGGAGGACGCCCCGGAGGACCCGGTGGACACATCGGCGGAGGCGGCCGACCCGGCCCGGCCGGAGGACGGATTGCCGCCGCCCGTGTCCCGCGTCCCCGCCCCCGACCCCAGGGCCTCGTAGGCCACCAGACCCGTCACGCCCAGCACGGCCGCGGCCACGAGGGCGACGGTGGGCCCCTTGAACAGGACCGCGAGGGGGCCGCTGCGGACGGAGAGACTCGACGTGGGAGCGGCGGCCCGGTGCACCCCCTGCATCGCGCGGGTGGCGTCCGCGTCGGCGTCGGCCCGCGTCCGGCGGGCCCTGGCCTCGCCCTCGGCCCGGATGGCCATGGCGTCGGCCTCGCCCTGCGCCTGCAGCCGCGCCGACTCCGCCAGTCCCGCGCTGTACTCGCGCATCATGCGCGGGGTGAACGCGGCCTGCTCGGCCCCGTTCTCCCGGGGTGCGGACTTGCCCATGGTGCTCCTCGCCTGCGGTGCGGACCGGCCAGAGCACACATGGTGCAGGCGCCGCGGTCGGCGAAGTCGTCACTCACCCGGCCGTCACTCGAAGGTGTCGATGGGCGCCGGGTGTTGACGCCTGGGTGCCCCGTCGTCCTCCTGGTCGCCGGGGTCGTCGCGGCCATCTCTCCGCTCACCGCGCCTTCGGTGTGCTGCACGAGCCGCGGGTGCGCTACGAGACGTCGGCGCCCTCGGCCTCGTAGAGCTCGAACCAGATGCTCTTGCCCTCGCCCCGTGGGTCGACGCCCCATGCCTGGGCGAGGAGTTCGATGAGGACCAGTCCCCGGCCGGAGGAGGCCAGCTCGCCGGGCCGGCGTTTGTGGGGCAGGTCGTCGCTGGTGTCGGTGACCTCGACGCGCATACGGCGGCTGCCGGGCTCGCCGCGGACCTCGGCGAGGAGCACCGCGTCCGCGTCCGTGTGCACCAGGACGTTCGTGAGCGTCTCGGAGAGCAGGAGGACCGCCGAGTCGATCTGGTCCTGGGAGGGCCAGTCGTGGAGGAGTTCCCGCAGCTGCTGGCGGGCGACCGCGACCCGTTCCGGTTCGGCCTGGGCCACCGAGAGCATGGTGCGGCGGACCGCGGGCGGCTCGGTCAGGATGTCGCCGCAGCCGCAGCCCTCTCCCGGGCGGCACAGGAGGAGGACCGCTATGTCGTCCTCGCGGCGGTCGGCGAGCGGTCCCGTGGTGTGGTGGGAGGACGGGCCGTGGACGCCCTGGACCAGGGCGTCGGCCAGCTCCTCGAGATCGCCCTTGTGGTCCTCCAGGATCGAACGCAGCCGCTGCCAGCCGCTGTCCAGGTCGTGCCCGCCGGTCTCGATGAGGCCGTCGGTGCAGATCAGCATCGTCTCGCCCGGTTCGAGGGTGATACGGGTGGTCGGGTAGTCGGCGTCCGGGTCGATGCCGAGCGGGAGGCCGCCGGCCGTGGGGCGGGACAGCACGGTCCCGTCGGCCATGCGGATCGCCGGGTCCGGATGACCGGCGCGGGCGATGTCCAGCACCCCGGTGGTGGGGTCGGCCTCGACGTACAGACAGGTCGCGAAGCGCAGGTCGGGGGATTCGGGGTCGGCCTCCGTCATGCCGTGCAGGAAGCGGGAGGCGCGGGAGAGGACCGCGTCGGGGCGGTGGCCCTCGGAGGCGTAGGCGCGCAGGGCGATCCGCAGCTGGCCCATGAGACCGGCGGCGCGCACGTCATGGCCCTGGACGTCGCCGATGACGAGGGCTATGCGGCCGGTGGGCAGCGGGATCATGTCGTACCAGTCACCGCCGACCTGGAGGCCGCCGCCGGTCGGGACATAGCGTGCGGCGACCTTCATACCCGGTATCTCGGGGCCGAGCGTCGGCAGCATGGAGCGCTGGAGGCCGTCGGTGAGGGCGCGCTCGGTCTCGGCGGCGCCGGCCCGGGTGAGGGCCTGGGCGAGCATACGGGCGACGGTGGTCAGGACCGAGCGCTCGTCCGGGGTGAAGGCGACCGGGTAGGCGAAGGACGCCATCCAGGCGCCCATGGTGCGGCCCGCGACGATGAGCGGGAGGAACGCCCAGGACTCGCGGCCGAAGCTCTCGACCAGCTGCCACATGACGGGGTAGCGGGTCTTGTAGTCGTGCGGGGTGGAGAGGTAGACCGCGCGGCCGGTGCGGATGACCTCGGCGGCCGGGTAGTCCGTGTCCAGGGGCATGGCGGAGAAGGGGTCGCCGTCGCCGGGCTGGTAGCCGTGCAGACCGGTGATCGTCACCCGGTCGCCCTCCACGCCGAAGACCGCGAGGCCGTCCGGGGTGAAGCCCGGCATCGACAGGCCGGAGGCGACCCGCAGCACTTCCTCGGTCGACCGGGCCTCGGCCAGCGCGCGGCCCGCGTCCAGCAGGAAGGCCTCCCGGGAGCGCCGCCAGTCGCCGGTGACGGCGCTGCGCCCGGCGGGGGTCCCCGGGGTCGGCTCGGTGACCTCCTGGAGGGTGCCGATCAGCTGGAAGGAGCGGTTCTCGCGGTCGAAGGTCGGCTTGGAACGGGAGCGGACGACCCGGATCACCCGGCCGTGCTCGTCCATGATGCGGATCCGCACCTCGGCGAGCGTCTTCTCGGCGACGGCGAGACCGACCACGCTGATGATCTCGTTCCAGTCGACGGGATGCAGCCGGGAACGGGCCTGTGCCTCGGTGAGGGTGGTCTGCCGCGCCTCGGGCAGGCCGAGCAGCCGGGCCGCCTCGGCGTCGACCGTGACCAGCTCGGTGGCGGTGTCCCAGTGCCACAGACCGGTCGCGAGGGCGGCCAGTACGTCCCCCACGGGCGGGAGGGGCTCGCCAGTGCGCATTGCCCCACTTTATGGAGAGGTGATCGAGGAATGCCACCGAACGGTCGAAGAGTGCCCTCGGTCACGCTCACCGCGCAAACTTGCGTTCAATGGCCACCGTCATTGGTTCAGTGGCCACCTCCGCCGGCCGCCTCAATGGTGGAGAGGCGATCTCGGGTCGGCCGGTACCCTTGGGGGGTCCGGGCCGTGTGCCCGTTCGTGCCGGGGCGGCACCCCGGCAGACAAGACCCCACCACGAAGGACGATGAACGACGATGCATCGGTACAGGTCCCACACCTGCGGCGAGCTCCGCGCCTCTGACGTCGGCACCGACGTCCGGCTGAGCGGCTGGCTGCACAATCGGCGCGACCTGGGCGGCATCCTCTTCATCGATCTGCGCGACCACTACGGCATCACCCAGCTGGTCGCCCGCCCGGGCACCCCCGCCTACGAGGCCCTCGACAAGGTCTCCAAGGAGTCGACGGTCCGGGTGGACGGCAAGGTTGTTTCACGTGGAACCGAGAACGTGAACCCCGACCTGCCGACCGGCGAGATCGAGGTCGAGGTCGGCGAGGTCGAGCTGCTCGGCGCCGCCGCCCAGCTCCCCTTCACGATCAACACCGAGGACGGGGTCAACGAGGAGCGGCGCCTGGAGTACCGCTTCCTGGACCTGCGCCGCGAGCGCATGCACAGGAACATCATGCTGCGTACGGCGGTCATCTCGGCGATCCGTCACAAGATGACGGCGCTCGGCTTCAACGAGATGGCGACCCCGATCCTGTCGGCGACCTCCCCCGAGGGTGCCCGCGACTTCGTGGTCCCCTCGCGCCTCAACCCGGGCAAGTTCTACGCACTGCCCCAGGCGCCGCAGCAGTTCAAGCAGCTGCTGATGATCTCCGGCTTCGACCGTTACTTCCAGATCGCGCCCTGCTTCCGTGACGAGGACGCCCGCGCGGACCGCTCGCCGGGCGAGTTCTACCAGCTCGACGTCGAGATGAGCTTCGTCGAGCAGGAGGACGTCTTCCGGCCGATCGAGCAGCTGATGACCGAGCTGTTCGAGGAGTTCGGCGGCGGCCGCCACGTCACCTCGCCGTTCCCCCGCATCCCCTTCCGCGAGGCGATGCTCAAGTACGGCTCCGACAAGCCGGACCTGCGCGCCCAGCTGGAGCTCGTCGACATCACCGACGTCTTCGAGGGCTCGGAGTTCAAGGCGTTCGCGGGCAAGCACGTGCGCGCGCTGCCGGTGCCGGCGGTCCAGGACCAGCCCCGCAAGTTCTTCGACCAGCTCGGTGACTTCGCCGTCTCGCTGGGCGCCAAGGGCCTGGCCTGGGTGCGGGTGGCCGAGGACGGCTCCCTCACCGGCCCGATCGCCAAGTTCCTCACCGAGGAGAACGTCGCCGAGCTGACCAAGCGGCTCCAGCTGGCCGCCGGTCACGCCGTGTTCTTCGGCGCGGGCGAGTTCGACGAGGTCTCGAAGGTCATGGGCGCGGTGCGGGTCGAGGCCGCCAAGCGTGCCGGGCACTTCGAGGAGGGCGTCTTCCGCTTCTGCTGGATCGTCGACTTCCCGATGTACGAGAAGGACGAGGAGACCGGCGCGATCGACTTCTCGCACAACCCGTTCTCCATGCCGCAGGGCGGCCTGGAGGCTCTGGAGACCCAGGACCCGCTGGACATCCTGGGCTGGCAGTACGACATCGTCTGCAACGGTGTCGAGCTGTCCTCGGGCGCGATCCGCAACCACGAGCCCGAGATCATGCTGAAGGCCTTCGAGATCGCGGGCTACGACCCCGACACCGTCGAGGACAAGTTCGCCGGCATGCTGCGCGCCTTCCGCTTCGGCGCCCCGCCGCACGGCGGCATCGCCCCCGGCGTCGACCGCATCGTCATGCTCCTCGCGGACGAGCCCAACATCCGCGAGACCATCGCCTTCCCGCTCAACGGCAACGCCCAGGACCTGATGATGGGCGCGCCGACGGAGCTGGAGGAGGCGCGGCTGAAGGAGCTCCACCTGACGGTGCGCAAGCCGCAGCCGAAGTAACCCAAGCGGAACCGAAGGGCTCGAAACCGGCGTCGGTTTCGAGCCCTTTCGTCTTGGTCCCTTGATTCACAGCTCTTTCCGATGTTTTTGCCAGGTGTCCCACGCCTACGGTCGCTGGCCATGACAGACACTCAGACACCCGAAGAGAGAAGGAAGTTGGCGCGCCGTACGGTCCTCGCGGCCGGCGGGGTGGCCGTGACCGCCATCG
Source organism: Streptomyces sp. NPDC005648 (assembly GCF_040605395.1). Lineage (NCBI taxonomy): Bacteria > Bacillati > Actinomycetota > Actinomycetes > Kitasatosporales > Streptomycetaceae > Streptomyces > Streptomyces sp. NPDC005648. The sequence continues at coordinate 56,344 of NZ_JBEXCS010000029.1, forward strand.
GCGTGGGCGGGGCCTTCACGGCGGGCGCGGAGGCCTCCGACCAGGAGGGCGACGCCTGCTACACGCTCACCTCCGAGCTGGTCGAGGGCCCGTACTACATCGACGCCGACAAGATCCGCCAGAACGTCACCGAGGACCAGGAGGGCATCCCGCTCGCCCTGCGCCTGAAGGTGATCGACGCGGAGACCTGCCGGCCGGTGCGGAACGCGGCCGTGGACATCTGGCACTGCAACGCCTCGGGCATCTACTCCGGGTACGAGGAGATGAGCAGCGGCGGCGGAGGGCCCGCCCCGACCGGCGCCCCGCCCTCGGGCACCCCCACCGACATCCCCACCGGTCCCCCGCCGGGCGGTGGCGGCGGCCATCAGGAGCCGACCGACGACAAGCGCTACCTGCGCGGCACCTGGCGCACGGACCGGCAGGGGTACGTCGGCTTCCGTACCGTCTTCCCCGGCTGGTACCGGGGCCGCTGTGTGCACATCCATGTGAAGGTCCATGTGGACGGCACCTGGACCGACGCGGGCTACGAGGGCGGCCACACCTGCCACACCGGGCAGCTGTTCTTCGACGAGAGGTCGGTGCTGGCGTCGGCGGAGGTGGAGCCGTACGCCAGTAACACCACCACCCGCACCACCCTCGACGAGGACACCATCTACCCCGGCAACGGTCACGAGGGGGGTCTGCTCCACCTCCGGTACGACCGTCGGCATGTGGCACACGGGGTCCAGGCGCACCTGACGCTCGGGATCACGCCGGACGCGACGCACGACGGCTGAGTCGCCGGTTCCCGCCTCACCGCTTGGAAACCTCACCGGGGGCACACAGGAATCCCGAGGGAGGAGCACAGAAGCCTGTCGTCTCATGGCGGACGTAGGGGATGACAGAGCAGGTGGAGGCCGCCCTCCGGGCCGCCGGTGAGGAGGAGGCCATGGGTTGGGCGATCGCGCTGTCGGCGCTGCTGATCACGGGGGCGGTCGTGGCGGCCGTAGCCCTGCGGCGGGCCGGGGAGCCCGAGGCCACCTCCCAGCTGGACGCGGAGGCCGAGGCCAACCGGTGGCTGATCCGGCTCGGCGCCGGCCTCATCCCGCCCGGCGCCACCGCCTGGGTGAGCGCGGGCGAGGAGGCCGGGCAGGCGCTGACCCGGGCCGCGGAGTGCCACCGCACCGCCCGCGCCCTCCTCGCCGAGGCCCGTACGGCGGCGGAGTACGAGCGGGTGACGCGGATGGCACGCGACGGGCTCGCGCACGTCCGCACGGCACGGCAGGCGCTGGGGCTCGCCGCGGACGCCCCGGCCCCCGCCGCCGTGGAACCGACTGAGCGAGTGCAGCAAGCCCTCCACGGGGCCTTCCTCGAAAACGGCTCGAACTCGACGACTGTTTCAGCCGCTCTTTGAGCCCTCCCGCGCGCCTTGCGGTTGTTCAGGGCAGAACCGCGTCCCGATAACCGTCACCGCTGAAGTCGAGCCCCAACCGTCATATCAGGAGAGGGACTTGTACGACTTCCAGCCCGTCGCGATCCGCACTCGGGCCCCGAACGACCCCTTCCCGTCACCCGAGTTGCGGTAGAGGTTCCCCGAGGTGTCCCGTGCGACCAGGTCCGCCTTCCCGTCGCCGGTGATGTCGCCGACGCCGACCACCGCGTTGTAGGACCCGCCCCATGAACCGAACAGCTTCACACGGGACTTGAAGGTGCCCTTGCCCGTCCCGTCGTAGCGGTAGAGGTTGTTGGAACCGTCCTGGGCCAGCAGATCGCCGATGCCGTCGCCGGTGATGTCGCCGACGCCGACGATCTTCTTGTAGCCCTTCCAGTTGGCGTACAGGCTCACCCGGGCCGACAGCCTGCCCGCGCCGGTGCCCTTGTAGAGGTAGACCGCGCCGGTGGAGGAGTTGCGCGCGACCAGGTCGGGCCGTCCGTCGCCGGTCAGATCGCCCGGTGAGGTCAGCACGTCGTACTGGTTCCAGCCGCTGCTGCCGAGGGTCGTGTACGACGTCGACGGCTTGAGGGCCGAGGAGCAGCCGGGCTTGTACAGGCGCAGGGCTCCGCTGCTCGGGCGGACCAGGACGTCGTTGCAGCGGTCGCCGCTGAGGTCGCCGAACGGGACGAACCTGGTGGTGGTGGCCCAGCCGGTGCCGGTGACCCTGCCGGAGAACGTGCCGGTGCGGGTGCCGAGTTGATAGGTCAGCCCGCCGGAGGAGTTGAGGGTGAGCAGGTCGCCGGCCCCGTCCGGACCGGCCGAGGTACCGCCGAAGTCATGGCCGACGGCGGCACCCCCGGTGACGGTGACCTTCCCGGAGGCCAGCTTCACGGCCGTGGCCGCGCCCTCCTGGGTGGCGCTCAGTGTCCAGGTCAGAGGGCCGTTGGGGGCGTAACTCCCGGATGCCGTACGGCCGTTCCAGCTCGCGGCGACCTTCAGGTCGGCGGTCGATCCGGTCAGCGTGCGCACTGTCCGCCCGGCCGTGTCGGTGAGGGCGAGCGACCAGGACGAGGTGGGCCGGCTGAGGGTCCAGGTGGGCGCCCAGGCGCTGCTCGCGGAGGTGGTGCCCTTGAGCGGGGCGCTCGCCGGGACGTCCGCGGAGCCGACGGCGAGCGCGGGCCAGGCGGTACGGCTGCCGAACAGTTGCCAGTTGGCGGCGGAACTGGTGGCGCCGGACCAGACGGCGCTCGCGCTGCCGTCCTCGCCGACACTGACCTGACCGAGGACGTAGGCGGCCGAGGAGCCCGGCAGCAGGGCGGGCGCGGTCCACTGGCCGTCGCTGCGCACCGACTCCACCAGTCCCCGCTTTCCGGCGACCTCCTGCGGCCACAGGGCGTGCACCGTGCCGTCGTCGGCGATGGCGGTGTCCCAGGCCTCGGGGACGTACGAGGTCGACAGGGTCTGCACGGCCGACCAGGTGCCGGTGGCTGCGTCGCGGGTGGCGGTGCGGGTGCCGTAGGTCGTGGTGTAGTCGACCCAGACGAGGGTCACGTCGCCGTCGGGGGCGATGAGCGGTTCGGGGGTCCCGGCGAGGCCGTCGGTGGGGGTGACCGTCTCCGGAGCGGACCAGGCGCCGTCGGCGGCGCGGCCGGCGGTGCGGATGGTCCCGTCCTCGGACTCGTCGGTGGCCTCGAAGGCGACGGTCGCGGTGCCGTCGTCCGCGGCGGTGACCTCGGGGTCGCTGATGGACTGGAAGACCGGGCTCGCGGCGGCCGGAGCGCTCCACGTGGCGGAGCCGGCCGCGCGGGAAGCCGTACGGACCGACGCGGAGGGGCCGTCGGTCTGCTTCCAGACGATGACGGTGGTGCCGTCGGAGGTGACGGCGACGCTCGGCGAGTGGGCCGAGTCGGCGCCGTCCGCGACCGTGTCGCTGACCTTCGCGGCCGCCGACCAGTCGCCGGTCGCGGCGTCGCGGGTGGCGGCGTAGATCTCCCACGGCACGGAGGAGTCCGGCGAGCGCACGCTCCACGCCGCGGTCAGCGTTCCGTCGGGGGCCTCGGCGAGGTCGACGCCGCCGTCGCCCCAGGCCGCGTCGGTGCCGACCAGTTCGACGGGCGCGGACCAGGCCGAGTGGTCGGCCGCGAGCACCGAGGTGACCACACGGCTGTCGAAGGGTCCGGCGCCGGGCGAGGTCTCGTCCGGATACTCCGTCCACAGCGCCGTCACAGTGCCGTCCGCCGAGGCGTGCAGCGTCACGGCGCCGCCCTCGTCCGGGGTGGTGGTGAGCAGGGCCGGCGTCCCCCAGGCGTCGCCGCCGGCCGGCCGGACGGCGGCGTACAGCTTGCGCTGGTTGCTGCCCTCGGCCGCGAACTGGTTCCACACCGCGACGACCGACCCGTCGGGCGTGGTGACAAGATCCTTGACCATGGTGGAGACGTCGGTGCCGGTGATGGCGGTGGCCGAGGTCCACGGGACGGCTGGAGCCGCCGCGGCCGCCGTCGGCAGCACGGCGCCGCCCGCCACCGTCAGTGCCACCGAGGAGATCGCGACCGCCAGCCGACGGCGCGACAGGGCGTATCTGCCCACGTGTAAGTCCCTCCTCGCGGGGGACCCATGCCCCCGCACAAGTGAACGAACTTTACCTGGTAAAAACTTCTGACGCCTCGGCAACCTCCCTTGTCCCGGTGGCTACTTGAGGACATGAGCGCCTCCATCGGTGCTCCATGAACCGCACATGTCCCACATGTCCCACCACCGTTCGTAAGGAATCCCCCGTGGCCTCTGCTTCCCACCGCCGGTCCCTCCGCAGGCGGCGCACGCTCGCCGTCTCCGCCGCCGTGGTGGCGGCCGGTGTCGGCGCCGGTGTCGTCGTGATGAACGCCAGTGCCGGGACCGTCGACCTGTACCACCAGACGCTCGCCGCGAAGGACGGCTGGGCCTCCTCCGGTTCGGGGACGACGGGTGGGGCGAAGGCCGACGCCGCGCACACCTTCACCGTCTCGACGCGGGCCCAGCTGGTGAAGGCCCTGGGCTCGGTGACCGCCACCACCCCCCGGATCATCAAGATCAAGGGCACCATCGACGCCAACACCGACAACAGCGGCAAGAAGCTGACCTGCGCCGACTACGCGTCCGGCACCGGCTACTCGCTCGCGTCGTACCTCAAGGCGTTCAACCCCTCCACCTACGGCCGCTCCAAGCTGCCCTCCGGCACCCAGGAGAAGGCGCGGGCCGCCGCGCAGACCAAGCAGGCGAAGAACGTCGTCTTCAAGGTGCCGGCCAACACCAGCATCGTGGGCGTGCCCGGCACCAAGGCCGGGATCACCGGGGGCATGCTGCAGATCCAGAAGGTCGACAACGTCATCGTCCGCAATCTGACCTTCTCCGCGACCCAGGACTGCTTCCCGCAGTGGGACCCGACCGACGGCGACAAGGGCAACTGGAACTCCCAGTACGACGCGGTCACCCTGCGCGGGGCGACCCATGTCTGGGCCGACCACAACACGTTCACCGACGCGCCGGGCCTCGACACCGCCGACCCGACGTACTACGGGCGCCAGTACCAGATCCACGACGGCGAACTCGACATCACCAAGGGCTCGGACCTGGTCACCGTCGAGCGCAACCGGTTCACCAACCACGACAAGACCATGCTGATCGGCAGCAGCGACAGCGACAGCACCGGCAAGCTGCGCGTCTCCATCCACCACAACGTGTGGAAGGGCATCGTGCAGCGCGCGCCGCTGGCCCGCCTCGGCCAGATCCACGTCTACAACAACTTCTACGACGTCACGGCGCTCAACGGCTACGACCTGCAGTACAGCATCAACTCCCGTGCGGGGGCCCAGGTTGTCGCGCAGGACAACTTCTGGAAGACCTCCGCGTCCCAGAAGGTCTCCAAGCTGTTCAGCGGCGACGGCACGGGCTCGATCGCGGGCAGCGGCAACCTGGTCAACGGCACGGTGACCAACCTCGTCGCCGCCTACAACGCGTCCTCGTCGAAGAAGATCAAGACGACGGTGAACTGGACTCCGACGCTCAAGGCGGGCCTTGAGACGTCCGCGAGGAACCTCCCGGCCGAGCTGGCGAAGACGACCGGCGCGGGAGTGCTCTCCTAGGGCCTTCTCCGGCGGCCCGGTCCGACCCGGAGCCCACGGAACGCCGGTGAGGACGAGGAGCGTGGGGCTCAGGTGTCGTACGAGCCGTCCCACGGTGGACCGAAGAAGAGGCGGTCCGGATAGAGCTCGGCCCAGGCCCCCTCCTCGTCCTCGCCGGTCACCAGCCCGAACACCACATTCTCGACCGTCACCCGGAACGGCCGTATCGCGATGTCCGTGTAGGAGCGGCGGGGCAGACTGCGCAGGAGCTTGGCCAGATGGACACGGGCGCGCTGCAGGACCGATCCCTCACCGTCCGGATCGCTCAGCTGCTCGGCCCAGGTGCCGGCACACCAGATCTCCGACTCGAGGTAGTTGCCCTCGAAGTCGAAGGTGTGCAGGACGGTGTAGAGACGTTTGTGCTCTTCCCAGCCGTGGTCGAGGCGGAAACCCTCGGGGAAGGCATAGGTGATCGACGCCAGGAACTGCCCTTCGGCGTACCGGCCGATGGACTCGGTCCGGCTCCGGGGCTCGTAGGCGATCGGGACGACTTCGGGCACTGCCATGGCCGAAATATACGGGGCTCGGAAGCCTGTTCGGCTTTCCGAGCCCCGTCTCTCACGGTTCCTACGCGTGTCACTGCTCCGGAGAGCCGCCGAAGCGCTCCTTGTACGTCTCCAGGTCCTCGTCCGTGAGCTTGGCGAACAGGACCGGCGGGACGGTGAAGGGGGTGCCGGCCGGGACGGCGGCGAGGGCGCGGGCCTCTTCGGCGGACACCCAGGTGGCCGAGTCGTTCTCCAGGGCGAAGGCCTGGCGCATGGCGGCCGAAGTCGTCGGGATGAAGGGCTCCGAGACCACCGAGTAGAGGTGGATCAGGTTCATCGCCGTACGCAGGGTGAGGGCCGCGCCGTCCTTGTCGGTCTTGATCTCCAGCCAGGGGGCCTTCTCCTCCAGGTAGGAGTTGCCCGCGGACCACAGGGCGCGCAGGGCGGCGGCCGCCTTGCGGAACTGGAGGGATTCCATGTGGCCCTCGTACTCGGCCAGCAGCTCGGCGATCTGCTCACCCAGCTTGGTCTCGGCCTCGCCGGGGGCGCTGCCCGCCGGGACCTCGTCCCCGAACCGCTTCTTCGAGAAGGACAGGACACGGTTGACGAAGTTGCCGAGGGTGTCGGCCAGGTCCTTGTTCACCGTCGCGGTGAAGTGCTCCCAGGTGAAGGACGAGTCGTCCGACTCCGGGGCGTTGGCGATCAGGAAGTACCGCCAGTAGTCGGCGGGGAGGATCTCCAGGGCCTGGTCGGTGAAGACGCCCCGCTTCTGGGAGGTGGAGAACTTCCCGCCGTAGTACGTCAGCCAGTTGAAGGCCTTGACGTAGTCGACCTTCTTCCACGGCTCGCGCACACCCAGCTCGGTCGCCGGGAACATCACGGTGTGGAAGGGGACGTTGTCCTTCGCCATGAACTCGGTGTAGCGGACGCTGTCGTCGACCTCGTACCACCAGGACTTCCAGTCCCGGTTCTCCGGGTCCAGGTCCGACCACTCCTTGGTCGCGCCGATGTACTCGATCGGGGCGTCGAACCAGACGTAGAAGACCTTGCCCTCCGCCGCCAGCTCCGGCCAGGTGTCGGCCGGGACCGGGACGCCCCAGTCCAGGTCGCGGGTGATCGCACGGTCGTGCAGGCCCTCGGTCAGCCACTTGCGGGCGATGGAGGAGGCCAGCTGCGGCCAGTCCTCCTCGTGGCGGGAGACCCACTCCTCGACCTCGTGCTGCAGCTTGGACTGGAGCAGGAAGAGGTGCTTGGTCTCACGGACCTCCAGGTCGGTGGAGCCGGAGATCGCCGAGCGGGGGTTGATCAGGTCGGTCGGGTCCAGGACGCGGGTGCAGTTCTCGCACTGGTCGCCGCGGGCCTTGTCGTAGCCGCAGTGGGGGCAGGTGCCCTCCACATAGCGGTCCGGGAGGAAGCGGCCGTCGGTGGGGGAGTACACCTGGCGGATCGCCCGCTCCTCGATGAAGCCGTTCTCGTTGAGGCGGCGGGCGAAGTGCTGGGTGATCTCGACGTTCTGCTGGGAGGAACTCCGGCCGAAGTAGTCGAAGGCGAGCGCGAAGCCGTCGTAGACCGCCTTCTGCGCGTCGTGCGCCTGCGCGCAGAACTCCGCCACGGGCAGGCCCTGCTCCTTCGCCGCCAGTTCGGCGGGGGTGCCGTGCTCGTCCGTCGCGCAGATGTAGAGGACCTCGTGGCCGCGCTGGCGGAGGTAGCGGGAGTACACGTCCGCCGGGAGCATGGACCCCACCATGTTGCCCAGGTGCTTGATTCCGTTGATGTACGGAAGGGCGCTGGTGATGAGGTGTCGAGCCATCGGGGGCTGCTCCCAGGTCGGGTCGTCTTGTTTTGCGAACCTTGAAATGGTAGCGGACATGGGTGGGCCGCCCGCTTCCCGTTCTGAAGGGTGGGAAGGGGCGGCCGCGGGGTGGGTGATGCGGGTACCTGCGGGTACTACGGGCGCCAGTCGATCAGTACGCCGTCGTAGAGCTCGGCGTCCGTGAGCTCCTTCGGGGTCGGGCCCGCGTGGAAGAACGCCGTGTTGTCGGTCTTCAGCTTGCGGAGGTAGTCGAAGGCCTTGTTGTCGTGGTCGCCGAACGCGACGAAGGAGAAGAAGACGGAGGGGTGGGTCTTCGCGGCGTCCGTGAGGGCCTGGGTGGCGGGGGTCTTGGCGTCCGGGGCGCCGTCGGTCTGGAAGACGACGAGGGCGGGGGTGCCGGGGTTGTCGGCGGCCACGTTCTTGTCGTAGTGCGCGAGTACGGCTTCCACGGCGGCGTGGTAGCTGGTACGGCCCATCCGGCCGAGGCCGGCGTGCGCGTCGTCGATCGCGGTGTCGGAGGAGGCCGGGGTGAGGTCGGTGGTGCCGTCGAGTTCGGTGGAGAAGAAGACGACGTGCACGGAGGCGTTCTCGGCGCCGCCGGGGTCGAGGTGCTCGGCGAGGGCGAGGGTCTGGTCGGCCAGGGCCTGGGCCGAACCGTCCTTGTAGTACGGCCGCATGCTCGCGGAGCGGTCGAGGACGAGGTAGGTCTTGGCACGGGTGCCGGCGAGGTTGGCTTTGGCGAGGGCGGTGGCGGCGGGCCCCGCGGGCTCGGCACTTTCGGCGGCGGGCGCGAGCGGTTCCGGCAGGACGGCCTCGTCTTCGCCTTCGCCGTCCGTGTTCCCACCCGCCCCACCCGTGCTGCTTTCGTCGTCGGCCGCGGGTGCCGACGCCTCCGCGGCAGCGGCAACAGGTTCGGGCTGCGGCTCCGGCTCCGGTTCTACGACTGCCTCGGGCTCGGGCTCCGGGGCGGCAACCGGCTCGGGCTCCGGCTCGGAATCCGTTACGACCGCCGCCTCAGGGGCGGTCTCTGTGCCGGCCTCGGGCTCCGGCTGCGTGGTCTCTTCGGGAGCGGGGGGCTCCTCGGCCGTCACGGGCTCGGCGACGGGCTCTTCGGCCGCCTCCGGCTCGGGCGTCGGCTCCTCGGCCACAGCCTCGGTGTCCGCCTCGGCCACCGGCTCCGGCTCCGGGGAGGCTTGCGCGACCGGCTGCGCGGCCTCGGGCTGGGGAGTGGTCTCGACGGCGGTCTCGGTCTCGGTCTCCGCGGCCTGCGGGGTCGCCGGGTCCGCCTCGGTCTCCGGTTCCTCGACCGCCTCGGCCTCGGCCTCCGCAGCCGGCGCCGGCTCCTCCACCACCGGCGCGGTCTCGGTGACCGTCTCCGGCTCCTCGGCCACCGCCTCCGGCTCGGTCTTCGGCTCCTCGGTGACCGGCTCCGCCGTATCCGTCACCGTCGGCTCGACCGCCTCCGGCGCAGCCGTGTCCCCCGGCTCCGTCGGCCTCGGTACCGTCACGTTGTTGAACGCGGCCGAGACCAGCTCGTGCTCGTTCTTGGTGGACTCGGAAGTGGCCGCTCGCGGCTCCGGGACCTGCGCGGATGCCGTCGGCTGAGGCTCGGTGGACGGTGCGGGGACGGTCGGTTCCGAGGTCCGCGAAGAGGTTCGGTCCGCACCCTCTGCTTCGGTGGCACGCCCCTTGCGTGACCTGCCGAATGCGTTCCGCAGGAGAGTGAGAATGCCCATGTGCGCAATCCTTCGCGTGAGTTGAAGGCCGTCAATCCCTGGCCAGGGCGGACACGTAAGGTTAGCGGCCCCGGATGGCGATCTTGGGGAGGGTTGGTCTGCCCGGCCCACTCTCCTTCCGACCACGCACCCCCGCGGCTCCGCGTCCCGATCGCGAGACGTAGCATGACGCCGCCGAGCCGCGAGAAGGCGCGAAAAAAGGGGGGCCTGTCCTGTGGCAGGTGGCGCTGTGATCATTCCGTTCCTGGCGTTCGTTCTGGCCATTCCGCTGGCGATGCTCTCGTACGCGGTGGGGAAAAAGACGTCCGCGAAGATGGGCCTGCTGTTCGCCGCGGTCCTGATCGGCATGCCCGCTGTGCTGGTGATCGCCCCGCTCATCGGCCGAGGCGGCGCCTCCGGACCGTCGCCCCGCATCGTCTACGGGAACCCGTACGAGCCCGGCTCGATCGCGGACGCCCAGTACAAGCGCGGCTACGACTTCGCAGCCGCTCTCGTCCAGCGAGGGGAGAACCCGGGATCCGGCATGGCGGACGACGTCTCTCGCTGGTGCAAGGACCGGCTGAGGCCGGCGGCGGGTTTCAAGGGCGAGGTCACCGAGGCGGTGATGCAGGGCTGCGTCTGGGGATCCAACCAGCGCTCCGCACCTCCGTCGGATGCGCAGTCCGCGCCGTGAGGCCGGCCCAGGTGCTCAGTCACCACGTGTGACTCGAAATGTGGCCGGCTCAGAGTAGGAGGCCGACCGTCGGAACTCCTCGGGGGCGGCGGATCAGTGGGGCGAGGCGATCGCCCGGGCCGCCGCCACCTCCTGGCGCAACGGCTCCAGCACACTGCCCGCGGGTCCCGTGAGGTCGGTGCGGACCGGGTACAGGACCTCCGTGTCCCTCAGGCCCTCGGCCAACTCCCGCAGCTGGAAGGCGACATGGCCGATCTCGGCCGTGGAGGGCTCCGCCGCCCCGTGCCGCACCCGCACCCGCGCCGCCGTCGTCGCGTCCACGATGCGCTCCACCGCCACCACCAGCGGCAGCCACGCGGCGGCCCGGCGTCCGGTGGGCGGCGGCTCGGTCAGGGCGCGCTGGAACTCCGTACGGATGACGGACAGATCGCGGTAGAGGCGGCGGCGCATCCGGGCGCGGGCGGACGGTTCGGTACCGTCGCCGAAGGCGGACTCGACATAGCGGGCGGTGTCGGCGACGGCGTCTGCGAGGCGGTCGCCGACCCGGGTGTGCCAGCTCTCCGGCCAGAGCAGATAGCCGGCGACCAGCGCGATTCCGCAGCCGATCAGGGAGTCCACCAGCCGGGGCAGGAGCAGGGCCGTGCCCTGGTGGTTGAGGATGTCGGACAGGAGCAGGATCACGGGCGTGATGGCGGCCGTCTGGTAGCCGTAGCCGCGCGGGGTGAACGCCGGGATCAGCGGCGCGAGCACCAGCATCACCGGTACGTCCCACCAGCCGCGCGGTACCGCCGAGAGCACCGCCGCCGCGATCACCAGCCCCGCGACCGTCCCCAGCGCCCGCAGCAGCGCCCGGGAGAAGACCGAGCCGAAGTCCGGCTTCATGACGAAGGTGATGGTCAGCGCCACCCAGTAGGAGCGCGGCACCGGCACCATCGACACCAGCGCCTGGGCCAGCCCGATGCACAGGGCCAGCCGCAGGCCGTAGCGCCAGGAGTTGGCGGAGAGGACCACATTGCGGGCCGCCCGGGCGGTACGGATGGAGAGGGCGGCCGGGCGGCCGAGGCGGTCGTCGATACCGCGTGGGTCCACGTCCGGCGCGGTGACCACCGCGGCCGCGTGGCGCAGGGCGTGGTCGACGGCGCGGGCGGTCTCGGTGGTCGGCACGGGAAGCCGCAGCCCTATCGGGCCGGTGTAGCCGGTCTCGACGGCCTGCGCGAGATGGCGTACGGCCTCGGGGACTTCGGCGGGCATCGGGACACCGCTCAGCTGGGCGGCGGGGGCGGCCTCCATCACCGGGGTGATGGCGTTCAACTGGGCCAGCAGCCGGGTGAGTTCGCCGCTGCGGCCGTGGTGGCGGGCGCGCCGGGCGAGGACCAGGTCGTACGACTGGTTCAGGGACTGGGTGACGGCGTGGCGCGCGGTGTCGTACTCCTCCCGGGCGCAGGCGGCGAGGAGGTCGGCCGCCTTCCGGTAGGTGTCCGCGACCGCCGCCCGCTCCGGCACCCCGCCCCGCAGCGGCCAGGCGAGCAGCGCGAGCAGCAGGACGAGGAGCCCGCCGCCGGACATCAGGACTGGCGCCAGCCACCACTCGCCCGGCATCGGAAGCCCGGCGCCCACCACGGAGTTGAGCAGCAGGAGCAGCCCCGACACGGAGGCCACCGCCCCGATCGTCGAGATCATCCCGGAGACCAGCGCGACGGCCGTGACGGTGGCGACGGCGATCCATCCCTGTCCGTACACCAGCGAGCCCAGGGTCACCCCGACGGCGCCGAAGAGCTGGGGGATCGCGATGTTCAGGATCCGCATCCGGTACGCGTCGGCGGTGTCGCCGATCACACCGGAGAGGGCGCCCATGGAGGCGAGGGCGCCGTAGGCGGGTTTGCCGACCGCGAGGCCGATGACGAGGGGGAGGGTCATGGCGACGGCGGCCCGGGCCACCGCGGCCCGGTTGACGGGTGGTGTCTGCTGCGGTCGGAGGTTCCTCACCAGCCAGTCGGGAGGAGTGAGGCCGATGGGGAACTCGCGGGACATGGGCCCATTATGGGCAACCCCGTCCGGCTCATCCCCGCTGGTGGAGCGTGAGGTCCACGAGCAGCGCCCGGTGGTCGGTGTCCGCCAGACGGAGGAAGCGGGCGCTGTCCGCCGAGAAGTCCTCCGACACCAGGACGTGGTCGATCTGGGCGCCGAAGTAGGGGGTGGTGCGGGCCGGCCAGCTGGGGGTGCGGTCGTGCCCGGCCAGACGGGCGGAGTCACGCAACCCGGTGTCCAGGACGCGGCGGAAGGCCGCGTGGTCCTGGGAGGCGTTGAAGTCGCCGGCCAGGATCAGCGGGGTGGTGGTGCGGGTGACGGCCCGTGCGGCGTCGCGCAGCCGGCCCAGTTCACGGCGCCAGACGCCGACCTGGCCGGGCAGCGGGGGCATCGGGTGCGCGAGCTGGAGCCGTACGGGGTGGCCGTGCACGTCGGCCACGGCCGCGGGCATGCCCATCTCGCCGGGCACCGGGTCCAGGCCCCGGAGCGGGAAACGGCTGAGGACGACCGACCCCGAGGAGCCGCCCGCGACGACGGCCTGGCGGTACGGGTAGTCGGCGCCGACGTCCCGGCGCAGGGTCGCCTGGCAGGTGTACTCGCACTCCTCCACGAACACGATGTCGGGCTGGTGCGCGCGGATCCGGGGGACGAGGGCGTGCGTGCCGCGCCCGAACTCGACGTTCGAGGTGAGGACTCTGACCTCGGCGAGCGCGGGGCCGCCGGGTTCGCCGGTCTTCCCGTACGGCTCGATGAACCAGGCCAGGACGGCGAGCACCAGGAGCGACCAGAGGATGCCGGGGCGCCAGCGGGCCAGGAGGGCGAGGAGCAGGGCCAGCGCCGCGGGGGCCAGTAGCCAGGGCAGGAAGGCGAGGAGCTGGGGGACGGGGGTGAGGGCGTCGGTGTCGGCCGCGCGGCAGCCGGCGAGCACGCTGAGGCCGGCCAGCAGCAGCCCCGCGCACCAGGCGCCGAGCCGCCGAAAGGGACCCCGGCGCGGATCCGGGCCTCGCCGGGTGCTGCCGCCCCCGGACCCCCGCGTCGGGCCCGAAGGGACCTCGTCCTCGAACGCCGGGCGGGCTGGGTGAGTCACACATCAGGAGATTACGGGCGCGCGTCGATTCCCGCCAGGAACCGCCCCAGCACCTCGTTGAACTCCCCCGGCTTCTCCAGGTTCGGCATATGGGCCGCCCCCTCGACGACACAGAGCGTCGACCCGGGCAGCGCGGCCCGCATCGCCTCCGCGTCCGGTACCGGTGTGTACGTGTCCTCGGCCCCCACGACCACCAGCGCCGGCACCGCCACCCTTGTCAGCAGGTCGCGGTAGTCGGGGCGGGCCGCCCGGGCGCGCAGGGCCGCCGCCGCGCCCTCGGGTGAGGTGGAGGTCATCATCCGGTGGACATGGGCCTTGACCGGGGCGTCGGCCCAGGGGGCGACCATCTTCTCCAGGACCTCGTCGGCGTACCCGCGCATGCCCTCCCGCAGCAGGCGGTCCGCCAGGGCGTGGCGGGCGCGCGCCCTGCGGGGTCTCGGCGGCCGGGAAGGTGTCGGCGAGGACCAGGCCCCGGACCCGGTCGGGGAACTGCCGGTAGCAGTCCATAGCGATCTGGCCGCCCATGGAGAGCCCGGCCAGGACGAAGCCCTCCACCCCGAGACCGTCCAGCTCCGCCACGACGTCCTGCGCGAACTGTTCGAAGGACCCGACGGGCGGGTACCGCGGTGGGACGCCGTAGCCGCGCAGATCGGGGGCGATCACCCGGCGGGTGGGGGAGAAGGCCTCGATCTGCGGGTTCCACATGGTGTGGTCGAAGGGATGGCCGTGGACCAGTACGAGAGGGACTGCCATGAGGGGGACCCTAGGGCGGCCCGACTTCTCGGTGCAATAAGATCTTTTCCTTCGGTGCAATGGCAAGAGCCGGAAAACCAGGGGGAATTGATACATGGACGCGTACCGCCGTATCGCCGACCGAATAGCCGCCGACATCGCCTCCGGGCGGCTGCGGCCGGGTGAACGGCTGCCCCCGCAGCGGAAGTTCGCGCGACGGCACGGGATCGCCGCCTCGACGGCCGAGCGGGCGTACGGCGAACTCGTGCGGCGCGGGCTGGTGGTGGGGGAGGTCGGACGGGGGACCTTCGTACGGGCCGCGGCGGCGGTCCCCCTCGGGCGTTCCCTCGTCGAGGCGGCGACCACCGGCCCCGTGAACCTGGAGCTCAACTACCCTTCCGCGCCCGGCCAGTCGGAGCTGCTCGCGCCGGCCCTCGCCCCGCTGCTGCGTCCCGACGTCCTCACCGACGCGCTGCGCCCCGCCCCGGCCGACGGCACCGCCGCGGCCCGTGAGGCGGTGGCCGGACTCCTCGCCACCCCGGGCTGGCGGCCCTCACCGGAGCGGCTCCTCTTCACCGGCAACGCCCGCCAGGCCATCGCCGCGGCTCTGGCGTCACTGGTCCGGCCCGGCGGCCGGGTCGGGGTGGAGGCGCTGACGTATCCGCTGGTCAAGGAGATCGCGGCGCGGCTCGGAATCGTGCTGGTGCCGCTGGAGACCGACGCGGAGGGGGTCCGGCCGGAGGCTGTCGCCGGCGGGCGGCTGTCCGCGCTGTACGTGCAGCCGGCCCTGCACAACCCGACCTCGGCCATCATGGGGGAGCACCGGCTGGCACAACTGGCCGAGGTGGTCGGGGAGTTGGCGCTGCCCGTCGTCGAGGACCGCATCTGGTCCTTTCTCGGCCGGCCCGCCCCTGATCCCCTCGCCGCGCTCCTCCCCCACCTCACCCATGTCGTCGACGGGCTCTCCAAGCGGGTCGCGCCCGGGCTCACCGTCGGCTTTCTCGTCGTACCGGAGCGGCGGGTGGAGGCGGTGGCGGGCGCGGTGCGCTCCGGGGGGTGGAGTGCGGGGCGGTTCGCGCTGGAGGCCGGGGTGCGGTGGGTCGAGGACGGGACCGTGGGGCGGCTGGTGGCGGCCAAGCGGGCGGACGCGGCGCGGCGGCAGCGGCTGGTCGAGGAGTGTCTGCGCGGTTTTCGCGTACGGGCCGATCCGCACGCCTACTTCGCCTGGTGGGAGCTGCCGGCGCCGTGGCGCGCCGACACCTTCACGGTCGCCGCGGCCGCGCAGGGGATCGCCGTCACACCCGGCGGCGCCTTCGCCGTGGGTGGGCGTCGCACCCCGGACGCGGTGCGGCTCGGACTCGCGTCCGCGGCGCCGCCCGAGCTGGAGCGGGCGCTGCGGACGCTGGCCGCGCTGGCCGGGAGTCAGTCCAGCAGGCCGTCGTAGTCGGGGAGCTTGTAGGTCGTGTCGGCGTAACCGCCGGACAGGTCCGTGGTGTTGTTGCCGATGTTGGCGACGATGTCGTAGCCCTTCGCCTCGATTGCCTTGCGCTGCGCGGTCTTGAAGTCCGCGACGGACAGGGTGATCAGGTCGCCGAGGGAGCGGGCGTAGAGGCCGTCCACGGTGTAGCCGACCGTCTGCAGGTTGGACTGTGTCTCCAAGTTGATGATGTCGGTGCGGGCGGTGACGAAGAAGACGCTCACGCCCTTGGCGTGGGCGTCCTGGGCGAGGGCGAGGACCGGGGCGGTGGCCGGGGTCGGGTAGCCGCCCTCGAAGTGGCTGGCCAGTGCGGTGTTGTCGATGTCCAGCACGATCGCGAGCTTGACGCCGGAGGCCTTGGTGGCGGCGCGGGAGTCGATGTAGGTCTGTGCGGGGCCGGTGACCGCGGCCACGTCGGACAACCACTGGGCCTCGGTGACGGTCGAGTCGGCGGCCTGCGCGGGCAGGGCGGCGGCGAGCGACAGGACGACACCGGCGGCGGCCGCGGCGGCGCCGCGACGGGGGGTGAGACGGATCATTGTGGGTGAACTCCTCGAATCACGCGAACCGCCGGTCCCGTACCGGCGGCGATCGTCATCCGATGCTGCTGGGGCCCGGAGTGGACCGGGTGACCCCTGAGGAATCAGCGGATGACGCTCTCGTCATGCCCAGGTCAATAAGCTGGGAATCCAGAGGCAACTCACAGGCTTTCAGCTGCTGTTGACGTGCTGTCAGATAGCCGCTCAACCAGGCCGTCAGCGCCACCGCCAGCCCCAGCGCGACCAGCAGCCAGGAGGCCTCGCGCAGGGTCTCGGTGAGGGCGTCGTAGATGGCGCCCGCGGCCGGCCGGCGGGCCGGTTCGGGCAGATCGGCGAGGGTGAGACGGCGGCCGATGGCGACGGCCAGCGCGAGCAGACCGCCGCCGAGGGCCGTGCCCAGGCCCGTCGCGGTGAGGGCGCGACGGCGGCGGGCGGCGACCGCGATACCGGCGAGGGCGAAGACGACCGAGGCCGACGGCAGCCAGAAACCGGCTACTTCCAGCACGTGGAACCCCTTCCGGAGGCGGTCCAGTTCCTGGGCCGGGAGAACGTTGACCGCCGTGTGCTGGACCGGGATGCGGCCCGCCAACGGCATGTGCTGATCGGTCAGCTGACGCTTGACCTGGGCGGTGACCGGAGCGAGGTCCACGGTCACCTCGTGCTCCCTGTCGTCGCGCAGGGCGTGCAACACGGCATCGTGGAAGACGCGGTTGGCGGCGTCCCAGGCGGCACGGAAGGCCTCCGTGCGGGTGAAGGAGCGGACCGCGTCATGCACGTAGGGGCGGACCACCGAGGGCAGGGCGCGCATCGGACGGGCGTCGGCGCGGGCCTCGACCTCGTCCATGACCTGGGCGCCGACGGTGTCCGCGACCACGCCCTGCACCGCCGGGTCGGCGGCCAGCGGCGCCATCGTGGCGACATAGCTGCCGGTGTCGGCGAGGTCGTACGCCGCCCAGGCCGCGAGCGCGCCGCACGGCGCGAGCAGACAGGCGAGGGCGATGAGAGCGGCCGACAGGCCGCTCCTGAGGCGGGTACGCACCCCTCCAGGCAAGGCGCCGGAAGCGCGCGGCGCGAGCGGGAGGACCGCATATGGGCCCATCCGGGCGGGAAAACGCGTCCGAACGAGGGCTGAACTGGGGATACGGCCCTCCGGTGGAGGCTTCACCCGAACGGGTGTCTCATGGTGCTGGGGAGAAGGAGGCCGATCATGCGCACCACTCCGGCCCTGCGGACCCTGGCCGCCGCCCTGCTCACCGGTGGCACGCTCGTCGCCGCCGCGGCGGGCACCACGGCGGCGGCCGCCATCCCGACCACCGCGCCGGCGTACGCCGACGGTCATGGTGGCGGATCCGGCAGTCCGATCTGGGGCACCATCGTCTCCCGCACCGCGCTGAACGTACGGGCGGGACCCACCGTCAACTCGGCCGTCGTGGACCAGCTCTCACCCGGCAGTCAGGACCGTGTCCAGTGCAAGGTCCGGGGACAGAGCGTCGACGGCAATCCGTACTGGTACTGGCTCGTCGGCGCCCAGGGCTGGGTGAGCGCCGAGTTCGTGGACACCGGCGGCCAGTGGGTGCCGACCTGCGCGGACCCCTGTCCGCAGTGGCGGGACGGCAACTGGACCAACGCCGACTGGAACGATCCGAGCTGGAGCGACGGCTCCTGGGCCGTCTCCGGTTCCGTCTCCTTCAGCATCTCGGGCTCGTGGAGCTGGAGCGCGACCGGGACCTCGGCGAGCTCCTGGTCCTGGCAGCCCGTGTGGTGACCGACGGAAGGTGAGGGAACGGGTGGGCCCCGGCCGGATCGGCCGGGGCCCACCCGTGCGCGCCGCCCGCTAGCGGACGCGCTTTCCCGCAGCGTCCTCGCGCGTGTAGTAGCGGTAGAAGAAGACCAGGAAGACACCCGCCGTCACGGCCACGCCCAGCGCCACCGACCGCAGCACCGACTCGCCGGTCTGGCTGTAGAGGAAGCCGACCGAGGCGCCCGCGAAGCCCGACTTCACCAGCGAGTGCAGCTCCCGCTTCAGCAGCGGGGCGAAGGTCGCGACCGCGATGCACAGCACGATGAACACGGCCGCGGTGACAAAGCCGAACAGGATGTTCCAGCCGGTGATCTCCCCGCCGCCGCGGCGGTTGGCGGCCGCCCAGAAGCCGTAGACGAGTCCGAGGACCACGGGAATGCCGTACCGCCCGA
This sequence comes from Streptomyces sp. NPDC005648, assembly GCF_040605395.1. Lineage (NCBI taxonomy): Bacteria > Bacillati > Actinomycetota > Actinomycetes > Kitasatosporales > Streptomycetaceae > Streptomyces > Streptomyces sp. NPDC005648. The sequence goes on from NZ_JBEXCS010000029.1 coordinate 74,678, forward strand.
CCAGATGGACCCGCTCGTCGAACAGATCGGGTGTCCGGGTGGGCCGCGCCGCCCGGTTCTCCCGGACCTTCCCCATCATCCCGCCACCATGCGCGGGAGCCGCTTGAGCCATGGGACCACTCCTCTCACACCGCCCCTGCTCTCCAGAGCACACCTGGGGAGGGTCCGTGGCAAGTCGACGGGGCCCCCGATTCCCGTCGGGGCGCGGAGGGACTTCGCGTCGGGACGCGGAGGGACTTTCCGTCGGGATGCGGAGGGACAGGGTGCCGTGTTTCGCTGGCCCGTATGAACGCCCTGAGGGGGCGCGGCAGACTCGCAACGACGCCGATCGGCATCCCGGACCGGGCACAACTGCTGCGGGTACGGGGAAGAAGCGTCGCCTGGATTCCCCCGCTCCTCCTCCTCGCCACCATCACCCTGGTCGACTTCAACACGACCGGCCGCTTCCGGATCATCTCCTGGATCGTCCTGGTCCCCGGTATCGCCGCGGCCATCTGCGGCGTCTGCGGCACCGCCGCCTTCGCCGTCCTCTCCGTCATCACCTACGTCCTCGCCGACCACGCCTGGCCGCACCAGTACCAGACCGGCCTCCCCGACTTCATCCTCGTCGTGGTGGGCGGCACGCTCGCCGTCCTCGCCTGCGCGGTCCGCGTCCGCGGCGAGCGCAGAACGCTGCACATGCGGGACGTCGCCGAGACCACCCGCCGCACCGTGCTGCGCCCCCTCCCCACGGGCTGGGGCGGTCTCGAACACGCGGCCGTCTATCTCGCCTCCGACGTCGAGGCCCGGGTGGGCGGCGACTTCTACGACATCCAGCCGGGCCCGCACGGCACCCGCGTCCTCGTCGGCGACGTCCAGGGCAAGGGCCTCGGCGCGGTGGAGGCGGCCGCGGCCCTGCTCGGCACGTTCCGGGAGGCCGGCTACCACGAGGCGGAGCTCACCACGATCGCCGAGCGCCTGGAGATCCGTATGCTCCGCCACCGCGGTCACACCGCCGCCCTCGGCCGCGAGGACGGCGACCGCTTCGCCACGGCCGCCCTGCTCGGCTTTCCCGACGACGCCCCGGCCGCGGTCGACGTCGTCCTCTTCGGCCACGACCCCCCGCTCATCGTCGCCCCCGACGGTGTACGGCAACTGCCGCCCGGCGACGGCCTCCCGCTCGGCCTCGGCGAACTCACCGGTGACGGCCCGCCGTCGGCCCGCCGGTTCGCCCTGGCCCCCGGCGAGACCCTTCTGCTCACCACCGACGGTGTCACCGAGGCCCGCGACGGCACCGGCGCGTTCTACCCCCTCGCCGACGACGTCGCCCACGCGCTCGCCACCGACCCCCGCACCGCCGAACCCCGCCGCCTGGTCGACCTCGTACGCGACCGCACCCTGCGCCACTGCGGCGGCAGGCTCGCCGACGACACGACGGTCTTCGCGGTACGGCGGCTGCCGGGCGGGCCGTCGGGAAGCGGACGATTGACGTCCTGAGGCACACCTTTGCAGTGGCAGCCGTTACGGTGCTGAGGTACGTGATCGACGGGGGATGGGGAGGGACCGATGCCAGGAACCGTGCTGCTGCTCGCCGCCGCCCCGGCGGGCAAGGGGTGCCTGGTGGACGCGGCCTCCGTGCTTCCCGTCCTCGCGGCGGTGCCGCCCGCCGTGCTGGCCGGCACCGAGACGGCGAACGTCGTCGAACTCGCCGACCCGCTGGAGCCGCAGGCCGTGCTGACCCGGCTGCGCGCGGCCGCGGGGGCGCCCGGGCCGCTCACCGTCTTCGTCGCCGGACAGCTCCAACTCGACCGGCGTCAGCGGCTGCCGCATCTGGCGCTGGCGCGCACGACACCGGCGACGGTGCGTTACACCGGGTTTCCCTGGGCCTGGTTCAAGGAGGAGCTGCGGCTGCGTCCGCCCGGCTCGACGACCCTGTTCCTCGATCTGCACGCGGACCCGGAGACCTGGGAGTGGCTGGGGGCGAACCCCCTCGACTCCGGGTACACCAGCGCGGTCTACGGGCGGATCGTGCCGCCGAGCGGGCGGCGGGGAGTGGCCGTGCCGACGTACATGAAGACGGTCGCGACGATCCTGCGGAGCGGATGGCGGCCGCCGGTCGAGCAGTTGCACCAGCAGGCGTTGGCGCGGATCGCCAACGAGCCGGTCGGCATCGTGCTGAGCGTGCCCGGGATTCCCCCCGTCGCCGCCCCCAGACCCCCGTCCCGGCCCGGACCGCCTCGTCCGCAGGCGCCGGACCCGCTGGGGAGCGATCCCCACGCCGTCATCTCGGCCGCCGTTCAGGAGGGGCGTCACCCCGACGCCGACGCGCTGGCCGCCCAGCACGAGCGCGCCGCCGTGGAGATCCATGGACCCGGCGCCGAACAGGCGTTGCACTGGGCCGAAGTCCGGGCGGATCTGGCCATGCTGGCCGGGGACCCGGTGCGCAGTTGCCGGGCCTGGATGCTGGTGGCGTTGGCCCGGCTGTCGGCGGGGCAGCCCGTGGACGCGCCGGAGGTCGAGGCGGCGGTGGACCGGGCGCATCACCAGTGGGGGCAGATCCGGGACGTCGAGGAGGCCCGGCGGACCGGGCCCGCGCTGGCCGATCTGCGCTCGAGGGTGCCGGGCAGGCGCCGGGGCGCGCTGGACCATGTCCGGCGGCAGCTGCGGCAGTTGCAGACGCAGAGCTGACAACGAACCGACAACTCCCCCCAGACCCACCCCCCCAGACGCACCCCCCCAGACGCACCCCCCACCGGAAAGGCACCCATGGCTCGCGTTGCCGTCATCACCGCGCCGAACATCGGATACCGCAACACCGGAATGGTGACCGTCGACCTGGCCTTCGAGTCGCTGCGGCGGAGGATGGGCGAGGGGATCGACGCGTCCTGGTACACATTGCACCCGCCGGAGACCGTGGAGCTGCGGCCGTGTGCGCGGGGCACCGACTTCCCGTTCCGGTTCCGGTCCCTGATCGACCATGTCGACGAGGTCCGCGACCACGACGCCGTCGTCTTCTGGGGGGACTTCCTGCACACCCGCCACTATCTGGCGCAGGACGCGACGAACCGTCTCCTCGACTTCGGCTTCGCCGCCGACCGTGCGGGCGCCCGCGCGATCCTGAACCGCACGCTGCTCCTGGCCGACCAGCCGGACGACGTGCTCGCGCGCACCCTCAGCTACGGCGGCACGATCCTGCACAACTCCCAGTCCGACTACGAGGACAAGGAGTTCGGCCCGCTGTTCCAGCGTCTGGTGACCCGCAGTCACCGCATGTGGATGCGCGACCCGGTCTCGGCGGCCCGGGTCGCCCACTTCCGCGGCGAACCGGGCACCGAGCACTGGGGCTCGGACGCGGCACTGCTCTCCCGCCCCGGCGACCTGGACCAGCTGCCGACGACGGCGTGGTCCGAGGAGGCCCCGGGGGCGATCGGTGTCTTCCTGGGCTCCCGCACCGAGATCCCCGCCTGGCTCCCGGGCTTCTGCCGCACCCTGTCCGACCGCTTCGGCGCCCCGCTGGAGTGGCTGCCCTGGTTCGACCGGGACCTCCCGCCGCAGGCCGGACCGGTCCCGGTCCGCCCCGGCGAGCACACCCTGGGCGATCTGCTCGGCGTCCTGCCCCGCTACCGGCTGGTCATCACGGACACCTACCACCTGATGGTCAACTCCTGGGGCGCGGGCACCCCGGTGGTGTGCGTCGGCGCCCCCGAGCCGGTCCCGACGACCGACGACGACTATCTGACGCTGAGCGAGGTGAAGAAGCACGTGTTCCACATGGCGTACGACGCGGGCGACTTCTCTTTCTCGACCGTCCCCGGCACCCCCGAGTACCAGGAGCGCCGCGTCGACCGTCTCGTCCACCTGGTCGAGGGCGGCGGCGCCGACACGGTCGCGGCCCGTATCCGCGCCCACGCCGACCGCTCGGAGGCGGCCTTCACCCACACCCTCACCGAACTGCTCCGACCGGACGCCCCATAGTCCCCTGGGCCCGCCGGTCCCCCGGGTCCTCTCAGGCCGCCAGATACTCCAGCGCCCCCGACACCAGCGTCCGTACGCCCGGTACGACCGTCGCGAGGTCGGGGGCGAAGTGCGGGCTGTGGTTGCTGGGCACGGCCAGGAACTTCGCCATCAGGTCGTCGCCGTCGGCCGCGTCCCAGACCTCGGCCGAGGTCGTCGTGACGAACCAGTAGGAGTACGGGATCCCGCCCCGCGCCAGCCGCGGGAAGTCCTCGCTGCCCATCACCGGGCCGAAGTCCAGCACGGTTCCCGCGCCGAGCACCTCCTCGTGCACGGCGGCGATGCGGCGGTCGGTGTCGGCGTCGTTCATGGTCACCGGGAAGGTGGCGCCCACGCTCACCTCGGGCTCCCGCGGGCATCCGGCGGCGAGCGCCTCCCCGGCCGCGATGCGCCGGATCGCGGCCAGCATCCGCTCGCGCACCTCGTCGGACTGGGTGCGCAGATTGAGGGCGATACGCGCCTCGGCCGGGATGATGTTGTGCCGGCTGCCGGCCTCGATGCGGCCGACGGTGAGTACGGCGGACTCGCGGGCGGCGATCTCGCGGGAGACGACGGTCTGCAGCCGGGTGACCAGGTAGGCGGCGGTGACGACCGGGTCGACGGTGGTCTCGGGCCGCGAGCCGTGGCCACCGCGGCCGTGTATGACGATGTCGATGTCGGTGGAGGCCGACATGATCAGGCCCGGCGAGTGGGCGTAGAAGCCGACCGGCCCGGGTGCCGCGTGCTGCCCGAGCAGCACGTCCGGCCGCCCGAACCGCTCGTACAGCCCGTCCGCGACCATCCGCTCGGCGCCCTGCCCGGTCTCCTCGGCGGGCTGTCCCACGACGATCAGGGTGCCCTGCCAGGTGTCCCGCCCGGCGGCCAGCGCCTCGGCGGCGCCCGCGAGCCAGGTGACGTGCAGATCGTGTCCGCAGGCGTGCATCACCCCGGGGGTCCCGGAGGCGTACGGCAGCCCGGTCTCCTCCTGTACCGGCAGCGCGTCCATGTCGGCGCGCAGGAGGACGGTCGGGCCGTCGCCGCGCCGGAGCACGCCCGCGACCCCGGTGCCGCCGATGCCCTCGGCCGTCTCGTAGCCGGCCTTGCGCAGACGTTCGGCGAGCCGTCCCGCCGTGCGGTGCTCCTGGAGCGAGAGCTCGGGGTTGCGGTGCAGGTCGCGGTAGAAGTCCTCCAGGTCGGGGACCGGGAGGCCGGCGGTGAGGTCGAGGGCGGTGCGCGCGGCGGCAGAGGTCATTCCCGCAGCGTACGCAAGGCGGCCGCCGACGGGAGGGGGATAGTCACCGTCGACGGCCGCCGTCTGTGCGGGGGCGGGCCTACTCCCGGGCGCCCCACGGCCCGAAGGGGATGCCGGCCGGCTTGGCCTGGTTCAGGGTGGACTCGAAGGCGCCGTTCTTGATCATGAAGCCGGCGTCGGGTCGCCCTGGTCCTTCTCGAAGAGGTGGCCGGTCCGGCAGCCGCCGGTCATCGAGCCGCTGGGACGCAGACCTCCGTTGACGGTCCCGTCCGGGCCGATCGCCGAGGAGGGGAAGCAGGAGTCGCTGTCGTAGTCGAAGTGCGGGATGAAGGCTCGGAACATGCTTGGTCTCTCCCGTTGCGAAGTGCGGTTCGCACACCGGCGACGCGGCGTGACGAGACGAGACTCGCAACGGGAGAGTTGATCGACAGCTCCCTTCCACCAGGGCGATCAATCCCTGGCGGGCCGGTCAGGCGTACGGGTCGAAGGCGATCCCGCTCGGCTTCGCCTTGTTCAGGTGGTCGTCGAACCTGGAGTCCTGGAGGGGGAAGTTCGCGTCGCCCCAGTCGGAGGCGTTGAGGATGTCGCGCAGGTTGGACGGCAGGTTCTCCCAGGTGAGCAGGTTCTCCTGGTGCCAGGCGCCGTCGTCGTTCTCCGGGGTCTCGCCCCACTTGGCGAACCGGAAGTCATGGGTGCTCAGACCGTCCTTGTGGTAGACGACCTGGACGCGCTGGCCGCTCATCGGCACGTCGGCGACGGCCTCGGTCTCGAAGTTGCCGTGCTGGGAGGCGGACAGGTACGACGGGGTGGAGTCGCCCTGCTTGACCCAGACGACGATGCACTCCCAGTCGTGGCGGTGGCCGATACCGGGGGAGGCCTCGTCCTTCTCGAAGTAGCTGGCGTAGATGGTCCCGCACCAGCCGTTGTTGCACTTGGTCCGCGAGTAGGTGTTGGCGTGGTCCAGATGACCGGTGCGGCAGCTCCCGGTGATCGCGCCGGTCGGCTTGAGGCCGCCGTTGAGGTTGCCGCTCGGGTCGATCGCGGCGGCCGGGTAGCAGGCGTCGGTGTCGTAGTCGTAGAGCGGCTCGAAGTTCTTCTCGTACGTCGTCGCGTTCTCGGGCAGGTTCTGCAGCACGCCCGCGTGGGCACTGCCGGCGAGGCCGACGGCGAGGACGGCGGCGCTGCCCGCCACGGCGGCGGCTCTGGCCAGACGGTGGGGCATGGGGGGCTCCAGTCGACGGAGGGCTCGACCCGGACATGACATCCAGGCGCCCGAAGACTGGCAGCTCGGACGTTCCGCAGAAAGGCTTTTCCACAAACTCACAGCGGCATTTCGCCGAACTGATCAAGCCATGGGAAACCTGTGAGAACCGGGTGTCCTCTTTGTCACAGCCATCAATTCCGGATAACCGGGTTCCATGGTGTTTGTCCGGACGTTAGGTTGCCGTCACCTGCGACACCTACGAAAGCCGTACGAAAGCCGTCAGTGGTACCGGAGGTGGCCGACCCGTGGGCCGACCCGAACGACCGTTGGACCCCGAGGCCGGGCCCGTCCAGCGCCTCGCCCATCAGCTGCGCGAGCTGCGCAGGGACGCCGGCGGGCCGTCGTACCGCGAGATGGCCGAGGCCGCCGGGTTCTCCGCGACCACGCTCTCGCAGGCGGCGGCGGGAGAGCGCTTGCCGTCCCTCGCCGTGGTGCGGGGTTACGCGCGCGCCTGCGGGGCCGATCCCGAGGAGTGGGTGCCGCGCTGGAAGGAGGCGGAGGCCGAGGCCTCCGGCACCGCCCGCCCGGACGAGGACGTGCCGGCGCCGTACCGCGGCCTGGCCCGCTTCGAACCCGCCGACCGGGAGCTGTTCTTCGGCCGCGACCGGCTCGCCGACGACCTGTGCGCCCTGGTCTCCGAGCACCGGTTCGCGGTCCTGTTCGGCGCGTCCGGCAGCGGCAAGTCCTCCCTGCTGCGGGCCGGACTGATCCCCCGCCTCCAGCAGGAGATCGCGGCCCGCGGCCGCCCCGCGGTGCTGCGGGTCCTCACCCCCGGCGACAAGCCCGCCCAGACCTACGGCCATCTGCTCGCGCCCGCCGCGGACGGGCCGGAGGCCTGGGTGGTGGTCGACCAGTTCGAGGAGGCCTTCACCCTGTGCCGGGACCGCGCCGAGCGCGCCCGCTTCCTCGACCTGCTGCTCACCGCCCGCGCCCGCGAAAGCCGGCTGCGCGTGCTGATCTCCGTACGCGCCGACTTCTTCCCCCGCTGCGCCGAGCACCGCGACCTGGCCGACGCGCTGCGCGGCGCGGGCCTGCTGGTCGGCCCGATGAACGCCGAGGAGCTGCGCGAGGCCGTGGTGAGACCGGCGCAGGCCGTCGGCCATCTGGTCGAGCGGGAGCTGACCGCCCGGATCGTCGAGGAGGTCCTCGACCAGCCCGGCGGACTGCCGATGCTCTCGCACGCCCTCCTGGAGACCTGGCGCCGACGCAAGGGCCGCATGCTGACGCTGGCCGCGTACGAGGCCGCCGGCGGGGTGCGCGGCGCGATCGCCGCGAGCGCCGAGGAGGTGTACGGGGAGCTGACCCCGCCCCGTCGGCGGGCCGCCCGGCAGCTGCTGCTTCGGATGATCGAGCCCGGCCGCGGCACCCTCGACACCCGCCGCCCGCTCACCCGCGCCGAACTCGACGAGTGGGCCGACCCGGACGTCCCGGTCGTGGTGGAGGCCCTGGCCCGTGCCCGGCTGCTGACCGCCGACGAGGAGGGCGTCCACCTCGCCCACGAGGCGCTGATCACCTGCTGGCCCCGGCTGCAGGGCTGGATCGACCAGGACCGTGAACGGCTGCGCGCGCACCGCTCGCTGACCGAGGACGCCCGCACCTGGACCGAGCACGACCGCGACCCGGGCGCCCTGTACCGGGGTGCCCGTCTCGACCGCGCCGGGGAGCACTTCCCCGACCCCGAACGGGACCCCGCGCTGACCGCGACCGAACGGTCCTTCCTGGTCGCCGCGTTCCAGGCCCGCGAGGCCGAGCGCCGGGTCGCCGCCCGCTCCCGGCGCCGGGCGCGGACCGCGATCGGCGCCCTGTCGGCGGTCCTCGCGGTGGCGCTGGTCGCCACCCTGACCGCCTGGACGCAGAGCCGCGACAACCGGCGCCGGACCACCGAGGACGCGGCCCGCAGGATCGCCTCCGTCGCCGAGGGACTGCGCTCCACCGATCCGCGCACCGCCCAGCTCCTCGGCGTCGCCGCCTGGCGGGTGGCCCACCTCCCGGAGAGCCGCGGCGCCCTGCTGGGCTCCCTCGGCCAGCAGGAGCGGGACATCTTCAGCGACCCGGCCCTGGACGAGGGCACCGCGCGCTTCCTCACCCACCACGGCCGTACGCTGCTCAGCGTCGAGGGCGGCACCTGGCGCTCCTGGGACACCTCCACCGGACGGCGGACCGGCACCGGGCGCGTGCCGACCGGTGGCACCGTGGAGTCGGCCAGCCCCGACGGACGGCTGCTGTCGGTCCGCTCCCCGGACGGGATACGGCTGTGGGACACGGTCGCGGGGAACTGGCGCGGCGCGCGGCTGCCGGCGACGGCCTCGGCCGAGTTCTCCGGCAGCACCTACCTCGTGAGCGACACCGGCACCCCCGACGTGGAGGTCCGCTCGGTCACGGACGACCGCCCCCTGTTCGCCACCCGGGCCAAGGACTCGGCCGTGGTGGCGGCCGGCCCCGACGGCTCCGTGGTGGCGGCCTGCCCCGACGGCGGAGGCGCCCTCCAGGTACGGGACCTGCGCACCCACCGCACCCTGCCCGGCCGCTGGCAGCACACGGCCGGCATCTGCGGCCTGGAGCGCTCCCTGCTGGTCCTCGGCCGGCGGCAGCTCGCCGCGCTCACCCCGACCGGTGCGCTCGTCTGGGACATCCGCTCCGGCCGACAGGTGGCCGACCTCGCCGACACGGGCCTGTCCTACCTCTCCTTCAGCGACGACGGCAGGTTCGTGGCGACCGCCGACGCGCGGGAGATCAGACTGTGGCGGCCGGGCGTCACCGCCCCCGTCTTCCGCCACGACCTCAACAACCAGCACCTCTACGGCGGTCTGCTCTGGGACGCCTCGCGTCCCGTGCTGCGCTATCTGGAGGGCGGCACCGTGCACGCCCTGGACGTCTCGTCGGCGGTCACCTCCGCCTGGCAGGACACCCCCATGGACGAGGTGCTGCTCAGCCCCGACGGGCGCACCCTCGCCACGGCCCGGCGCACCGGAGGCCACTACCGCGTGGACCTCAGCGACCCGGCCACGGGCCGCCTCCTGCGCACCCTGCCGGCCCCCCGGCCGCCCGTCTCCGACGACCCGTCGTTCCCGGTGCGCGCGCCGGACACCTCCGTGCTCATGGCCTTCTCCCCCGACAGCAAGGCACTGGCCTACGGCGTCTCGGCGCCCAGCAGCTTCGCCGACCACCAGCCGCTGGCGGTCTGGGACATGGCGGGCGGCCGTACCCGCGCGACCCTGGACCTGGCGAAGTCCTCCACGGGGGCCGCGATGGCGATCGCCCTGGGCCCCGGCGGCCGCACCCTCTACACCACCCGGGCCGTCCTCTCCAGCAACGCCGCGGGCGCGACCGGCACCCTGAGCGACGAGGTCTGGGACACGGCCCGCGACCGCCGCACGGCCGTCCTCCCCGCCCTTTCCAGCAGCCATCTGGCCGTCTCCCCCGACAACCGGCTCCTGGCCGGTGACAACCGGGTCGTCACCCTGCCCCGCGAGGTCACCCCCCGGGACCTGGTCCAGGGCGACGAGATCGGCGCCCTCGCCTTCACACCGGACGGCTCGCTGTTCGCCGCCGGCGACCAGACGGGACGGGTCGCCCTGTGGGACGGGAGGCTGCGCCAGCGCGTCGGCATCCTGCGCAACGTCTTCTCCGCCCTCCCCGAGGACATCGGCGACGCCGAGTTCGGCGACACCTCCGAAGCGGTCAGCGCACTCGCCGTCAGCCCCGACGGCAGGACGCTCGCCGTGGGCGGCGAGGCGGGCAGTCTCCAGCTGTGGGACATCGCCACGCTCCAGCCGCTCGGCGACCCGCTGACGACGTCGGGCGAGCAGGTGGACACCCTCGCCTTCAGCGCCGACGGCACGACGGTGTACGCGGGCAGCGACCACGTCCCCCTCCAGCGCTACACCGTCGACCCGGCGCGGGCGATCGACACGGTGTGCGCCCACACGGGCGGCGGCGAGCTGACCCGCGCGCAGTGGAGGACGTACGTCCCCGAGGTGCCGTACCGAAGGGTCTGCGGGAGCTGATCGCCCCGGGCGCGGGGCGGTTCGTCAGCGGGCGGGCCGGGACTGCTGGATCTGGGTCGCCTGCTCGGCCGGTGCCGCCGCTCTCGCCGGTCCCGCGTTCGCCGCCAGGACCAGGGTCGCCACGGCGATCAGCGCGGCGGCGAAGCCTCTTGCGTAGCGCTCGGTGGGGCTGGTGCGTTCGTGCACGGCGACCTCGCGACAGCGGTGGTTTCAGCAACGGGTTAAGCGTGTTTAATCCGTGCCTTAACCTAGGGGTCGACGGGGGCTAACAGCAAGAGGGCCAGGGGGAGTTGGCGTGTCTGAGCGTGACGATCCGGGCACCATCGGGCGTCGGGTGCAGCAGTTGAGAACCACCCGCGGGCTGACGCAGAAGCAGCTCGCGGAGCCGGCATACACCCCCGCCTACATCTCCACCCTGGAGGCCGGCCGGGTGCGCGCCTCCGAGGACGCGCTCAGGCATATCGCCGAGCGGCTCGGAGTGGCGTACGAGGAGCTGGCCACCGGGCGTCCGGCCCGCCTCGCCACCGATCTGCGCCTCCGGCTCACCGAGGCCCAGCGCACGCTCGCCGGCGGGGAGGCCGAGCGGGCCGCCGAGCAGTACGCGGCGCTGCTGGACGAGGCCGAGGCGCACGACCTCACCGATGTGCAGGCCGTCGCCCTGCTGGGGCTCGGGGAGTCCGCCATCGACACCGGTGAACTCGTCGACGCCCGGGAGTACTTCGAGCGGGCCGAGAACGTCCTCGTCGACGCGCCGCTGCCCGCGCGGGTGCCGGCGCTGCGGGGGCGTGCCGTGTCGCACTATCTCGCCGGTGAACTCCGTTACGCCGTCTACCTGCTGGAGTCCACGCTCGACGAGCTGAACCGGGGCGGGCTGCACGATCCCGACGCGCTGCTGCTGCTGTACGCCAGCATCATCGGCCCCTACATGGACATGGGCGCGCAGGCGCGGGCCGCGCAGGCCGCCGAGCTGGCGCTCGCGCTGGCGCCCCGGGCCGGGGACCCGGCGCTGGTCGCCCGGATGCACCGGTCCGTCGCCCGTACGCTGCTCGCGGAGGGGCGGCTCGCGGAGGCCGACGCGTCCCTGGTGAAGGCGGCCGAGCTGTATCGCACGCTGCAGCTGCGCACCGAGCTCGCCAACTGTCACTGGATGCGCGGGTACGTGTATGCCCAGAACGGCGAACTCAAGCTTGCCGAAGGGGAGTTGAGGCAGGCGCTGGAGATGCTGTCGGCCGGGCGGGCGGCCCTGTACAGCAGCCAGGTCGCGGTCGAGCTGGCGGATGTGCTGCATCGGCGGGGAAAGTCGGAGGAGGCCTCCTCGCTGTTGCGGGAGACGCTGAACGATCTGAGTTCCGAACGGGGCGCGTTGCATTCCGCCGCGGCGCACCGCCTTCTGGGGATCATCGCCGAGGACGCACGGGACACGGAGGGCGCGGAGGAGCACTACGTGCGGGCGCTGAGTCTGCTGGAGCGGGCGGGAGCGGCCGGGGACCTCGCCGATCTCTGCCGGCTGCTGGGGGATCTGCTGCGCCGCACCGGCCGGGTCGAAGCGGCCCTGGACGCGTACCGGACGGGGCTGGGGCACCGGACGGCCCCCGGAACGACCACGCTCGGGCCCGCGCCCGCACAGCCGCCGCTGTGACAGCCCGGCACCGACGGCGCGTGGCCGTCGGTGCCCGATGCCCCCTCGGTCCGGCGCGTCAGCCGTTGCCGCCCCGGCAGCGCTCGATCGCCTCACAGCCGCGGTTGTACGGGTTGGCCTGGCTGGGGTTGGGGATGAAGCGGTCGAAGCGGAGGACGGGCGGTCCGTTTCGCCCCGGTCGGCAGGGGTAGTCGTGCAGGACTACCGAGCGGTCCTGTCACGAGCTGCGACCCGACCCCCGGCTCGGTGGTCCGCTGCGGGAGACCAGGACGAGGGCCGCTGCGACTGAGGGAGGCGGTGGCCGAGGGAGGCGGTGGCCGTGCGGCCCGACGCTGACCGTTTCGGCTTTCCCGGCGACGATCCGGGACACGGCGGTGACGACGGCCGCCGGTCCGGCCGCGAGGGCGGAAACGGGAGGGATCCGGAACGGGCGCGGGCCGCCGCCGTGATCGCCGAGAAGGTGCGCGGTGCCCGGCCGGTGGAGATCCCCGGCCGGCTGTGCGCGGCGGCGGTACGGCTGCTGCCGGTGATCGGCGCGAGTGTGTCCCTGCGCTCCGACGGACTGCCCGTCCGGATCGGCGCCAGCAGCGACAAGGCCTCCTACCTCGCGGAACTCCAGGCGACGATCGGTGACGGGCCCTGTGTGACCGCCTCGGAGGCCGGCGCCCCCGTCCTCGCCTGCGACCTCACCGGGGGCCGTGACCTGCAGCGCTGGCCGGTCTTCGCGCACCAGGCGGCCGAGCTCGGGATCGGCGCCATGTACTCGGTCCCGCTGGGCAACGGTGTGGTCTGCGTCGGCACCCTCGACCTCTACCGCGAGACCCCCGGCCCGCTCACCGAGCGCCAGCTGTGGACCGCGCGGCTGATGGCGGGGGTCATCACCGTCGCCCTCATGGCCCTGCCGCGTGAGGAGAACGGCCCGCGGGGGGAGCGGTGGCTGAGCGGACTGGCCACCGACCACGACGCGATCTACCAGGCCATCGGCATGACCATGGCGCAGCTCGGGATCGACGCGCACGAGGCGCTGGCCCGGCTGCGGGCGCGCGCGTTCGCCCACGGGCTCACGGTGCTGGAGGTGGCCCGGGACGTCGTCGCGCGCCGGAGGCGGTTCGACGGGGAGGGGTTCGGAGAGGGCGGGGCCGGCTGTTGAGGGTGGGGCCGGCGGGACAGGGCGAGGTCGCCTGGTCGCTCCGTAACGGCAGGAAGCCGGTATGGGGGCTCAGACCTCGACCCTCCCTGACCTCCTGATCTCGGAGAGCCGCCGCACCCCTGTCTGTACGGCCGCCCGTGTCGCGTCCGCCGAGACGTCGCCCATGCCGCCGAGGGTGACGGCGATCGTGTCGCCGCCGACACGGACCGCGGCGACGTCCAGGGTGAGCACGGTCGGGTCGCCGTCCGGGGTCTGGCCGCGCAGCGTGACGCGCAGTCCCTCGCGCGCGTCCCCCACCGGCGGCAGGTCGGCCTCCCTCAGCGCCACGTTCTGTACGGCGCCGTGCGCGGTGACCGCGGTGAACGTGCCGCACGTCCCCGGCAGTGACCGCAGCCAGGCCAGGGTCCGGTCCACGTCGGCGGCGTTCAGGGCGAGGACCTGGTAGCGCAGCTGGGCCTGGTCCATCGCGTCGTCCAGCCCGACCACGGCCCGGGCGCCGCCGCTCGCGCCGAACAGGTCGTCGGCGTAGAGGGCGTCGAGGAGGCGGCGGCAGTCGGGGGACTCGGTGGTCGCCTTCAGCACCCCGTCCCGCCAGGTCGCCGCGCCCTGGGTCGGGGTCCAGGGGTCGCCGAGGTCGTTGGCGGTGACGAGGGCGGCCTGGGCCTGGGCCTGGGTGAGGACGCGCGGGGCGGGCGGGGCGGTCGGGGAGTGCTTGGAGGAGGCGGCGGGGTGGGCGCCGGACTGGGCGGTGGGGGTGCTGGGGACGCAGGCGGTGAGGGTGAGGAGGCCGAGGGCGGAGAGGGGGGTCAGGGTGAGGAGGGCGGTGCGGGTGAGGACGGCTTTGCGGGTGCCGGCGGTGCGAGGGGAGGCGGCGAGGACGCGGGTGGGGGTGCGGGGCATCGGGGCCTCCATGGGGCGGGCCTGTGTCGGGGGGCCGTACGGCGTGCGGCGTGCGGTGTCTCCACGGGATCACCGGGGATACGGCGGCACCAGCGCACCGGTCCGTACGGGCGACTTTTCCCGCCCCCCACCCCCCACCCCCTCCTCTCCCGACGCCGTAGGGTCGCCCACGTATGAGTAGGAGACTGGATCGTGGGGCCCGGGGGCCCTTGGGAGGAGGTCGGGGTGGTGGCTGGTCAGGCCGTTCCGGTGATCATCGACTGTGACACCGGTGTCGACGACGCCCTTGCTCTGTTGTTCGCCGTGCGGCACCCGGCGCTCGATGTGCGCGCGATCACCTGTGTCGCCGGGAACACGGACGTGGACGGGGTGGTCCGCAACACCCTCACCGTGCTGGAGCAGGCGGGCGCCCCGCAGATCCCGGTGGGGCGGGGTGCCGAGCGGCCGTTGATCGAGCCGGCGCGGTCGGCACGGCATGTGCACGGCTCGGACGGGATGGGCGATCTGGGGCTGCCCGCACCGAGCCGTGGACCGTCGGAGCTGGACGCGGTGAGCCTGTTGCGCCGGGAGATCCTCGCGTCGCCGCGACCGGTGACCCTCATCCCGACCGCGCCGCTGACCAACATCGCCCTGCTGCTGCGGACGCATCCCGAAGTCACCCGCAACATCGAGCGGATCGTCTTCATGGGCGGCGCGGTGGCCACCGGGAACGCCACACCGGTCGCCGAGTTCAACGTGTGGCACGACCCGGAGGCGGCCGCGGTGCTGCTGACCGCGGGCGTGCCGATCACGATGTACGGCCTCGACGTGTTCACCCAGGTCGTCGTCCCCAGCGCCGATGTGCACCGGCTGCGGACGAGCGCGGAACCCGGCGCCCGGCTGGCCGGCGAGCTTCTCGCGCACCGGCCGGCCCGTCCGGGCGAGGCCCTCGAGGCCGAGGAGGCGGGCGGTCTCGGTGACGCGGGCGCGGTCTGCACGGTCGTGGACCCGGCGGGGATCACCAGCCGTCCGCTGCCGGTCGAGGTCTCCCTCGCGCCGGGGCCCACGAGGGGACAGACGATCGTCGACCGGCGCCCCCGGCCCGGCGAGTCGGAGATCCACGGGGGCGAGCGCGAAACGGCGCTGGTGGACGTGGCGTTGGGGGTGGATGTGGAGCGGTTCGTGAAGCTCTACCTGGAGACCGTGGAAGGCGTCTGACGGTCCGCGAGGTACGCGGGCGTGACGAACGCCCCGGAGCGGGGGTCCCCGGGGCGTTCGTCGTTCGGGAGTGGATCAGGAGTGGGCTGAGCGCCGGCGGCGGTTGACGACGAGGATCGCCGCGCCGCCCGCCAGCAGGACCGCCGCGCCGCCGGCGATGAGGCCGGCGTCGCTGCCGCCGCCGGTCTCCGCGAGGCCACCGCCGCCGCCGTTCGGCGTGGCCGCCGGGACGGTGGTGGACGCGGAGGCGACCGGGGTGTCGCTCGATTCCGGCGTCGACTCGGAGGCGCTCGGCGTCGGGGTGGCGCTCTCGGAGGCCGGGGCCGACGGCGGCGTGGAGGCCGGGGTGGACGCGGGCGGGGTGGCCGGGGGCTGCGACTCGGTGGTGGTGCAGTCCTTGGTGCCGCCGTTCCAGGACGCGATCAGCTTGTCCTTGATGACCGCGTGGTCCGGGCCGGCCGGCAGGTCACCGTGCTCGAAGCCGTCGTTCGCGCCCTGCTTGCCGTCGAACTTGGTGGCGCCCCGGTACAGGTCGATCTGCGCGAAGCAGCCCGCGTCCGGCACCGCGATGTCGAGGGAGTCGGTCTGGCCCGGCTTCACCGTGACGGTGTCGAAGTCGAGGAAGACCTGCTGGCCGGAGGTGGCGAAGGAGGCGCCGTGGGCCAGGTAGGAGGCGAGGGAGGCGGTGCAGGTGGCGGCGTCACCGGCGGTGCGGACCTTGATGTGGACCTTGCCGTCCTCGGTGGGCTTCAGGTTCTGGTCGTCGACCCGGACCGAGTCGTAGAAGTGCGTGCCGTCGAGGGAGAACTGGCAGCGGTCCGTCTCCGTCTTGGTGCCGGCGCCCGTACCGGGCTTGTAGCTCCCGCCCTGGTTCCAGCCGTCGCCCCCAGGGGTACCGCCGTGCGCCCAGGCGCCCGAGGCGGCGGCGACGGAGGCGGCGCAGAGGACGAGCGACGCGGCGCTCGTCCCGAGCAGGCGGCGGGCGGTGAAACGACTCGCTATGGACATGCGAGATCCCCACTTCGGCATGTGCGGCACCGCGGTACGGCGGCTCGGGCGGCATGCGGCACAGAAGTGCTCGGGCATGCGGCGGCCGGCCGTACCGGGGCGGATGGTCTTGGGAAGCACCGGGCTCATTGGTCACATGAGCCTCAGTGTCCTCACATGGTCCATCTCGTGATCGAACCCTGTCAACCTGCGGTGTAGCAGGGATAGTTCAACGGGCCATCACAATTTCGACACAACCGGGAGTGGGCCCTTCCGGACCCGTCGCTCACCCCACGGTCGGACTGCTGGGACTCGGTGCGGTGCCCCCTCCGGACGTCGACTCGCCCGGCAGGATGGGGGGTTGGGTCGTGGTGTCCACCGGCGGTGTGAGCACGACCTCGGGCTGACCGGCGAGCGGCGGCGGCGGGGTCAGGTCCTTGGCGGGCAGCTTCGGCGGGGTCGTCTCCTGGAAGAGGACCTGGTCGAAGTTGACCAGCCCGGTGTTCTCCATGACCGTGATGTGGTCGAGGACGGTCGCGTTGGCCTGGTCGGCCAGCGTCCGGACGACCGTGTTCTTGGTCGTGGAGCGGATCTTCGCGATCGTGTTGAAGATCGAACCGTGCGTCACCCGCAGGATGTTGGCGAAGTCGGTGTCGAACTGCTTGCCGCTGTCCGCCTTGAGCGTGTTGACGAAGCCCTGCTGCTGGGGGCTGGGCAGATTGGGGATGGTGATGTTGAGCATCACCGCGATCTTGCGGCAGCTGGCGTCCAGCGCCGCGTGACCGTCGATCAGGTGCTTGCTCGCGGTCTTGACCGCCGCGCTCTGCCCCTTCTGGAGCCCCAACTGCCCGACGGGGTACTCCCACAGACCGGCCGCGCGCACCTTCACCACGAAGTCCCGGTCCGACTCGGTCAGGGGTCCCCACTGGGTCTGCGCGATGACTCTCGTCCCCGAACTCGACACGGTGTTGACCCCGAGCATCGAGGGGTAGGCGAGTGCGGCGAGAGTCAGGCTCAGGGCACCGCCCACAAAGAGAGTTCCCGTCGCATTCCGCGAAAAAGCCACCGTGCCTCCTGCCCGGTCGAGGGTCCCGCCCTTGGTCGTTCGGCGGGGGTCGGACGCAGTGGAGTACGGACGCGACCCGGCCGCGGAACCTTTTGATTTGGTAAAGAACGGCCGGTGTGAGCCGTGTCATGCGGGGCCGGGCACCCTTTTCGCTGATGGTGAGCATGACAAGGGTTGACGGAATGTTGACCAGTTGACGGGAGAGTCGGGACGAATCCCCGACCTAGATTCGGGCCATGACCCCACCGCCACCACCCAGGGTCCCCACGGCCCTGCCCGTCCTGCCCTACCGCAAGCCCACCAAGGGCCGCGACTACTGGGTGTTCGACGATGTGCTGCCCGACGTGGACGCCGTACGGGAGAGGTGCCTCGCCAAGGACGACTGGGTCAAGGGGTACCCGTACACCTCGGAGACCTGGCCCGGGCTGCGCACCATGCCGGGGCTGGAGCCCGCTGAACTCGCCCGGGTGGAACGTCTGGTGAGGCAGGCGACCGGGGCGAAGGAGCTGTGGGTGCAGAAGGCGCCCGGCGGCGGGACGCTGAACCACAACTGCGTCCAGGTCGTCGGTGAGGGCGAGAGCGAGCCGCGGCCGCACACCGACTCACGGGCACTGTGCCGGTACGCGGCCGTGCTGTACCTCAACTCGGGCGTCGGCAAGGACTGCGGCACCGCCTTCTACCGCCAGTCCCTGCCGGGCGGCCGGCTCGGCGGCAACGTCGTCCAGGCCCCGCACAACAACCTCGTCGAGGCGCTCGGCACCCGGTTCGTGCCCGGCGACCACTTCGAGGAGGACGTACGCGTCCCGCACAAGTACAACCGTCTGCTCCTCTACAACGCCAACCTGGTGCACAGCGCCACCGGTTACTCCGGAAAGTCGCTGGAGGAGAAGCGGATGACGGCGGTCTTCTTCTGGATGGCGTGAGCGGGCGGGCTAGGGCGTGTTGCGAAAGTCCCGCCTGCCGGGCGGCGTCTGGCACGCACTCTCGCCGCACCGGGCGAAAACCCACGTACAACCAGTACGAGGGCTTCCGCCCGGCACGCCGAGAGCACGCCCCAGACGCCGCCCGGCCCGCCCTC